>JAGLOH010000199.1 GCA_023139025.1 Candidatus Heimdallarchaeota archaeon
GACCCCTATCCTTTGTCAAAGATTCCCGTTTATAGTGATTTTAACTACAAGAACTTCTATTATTTCTTTCTTGTACTAGTTATCATTCCTGCTTATCCTATTCATAAAGCAATTAAATTTCTGAAGGAAATAAGAATAGATTAGTTCTGCTTCTTTTGAAAAGATATTTTCTTTTATTGATCTAGAATGTAATAATCACGATAGATTAATGATTTTGAAAACTCTTTTAGGAAGTTTAATATTCCCCAAAAGTTCTGTGAGATTCAGAAATGTTAATCGATTCCTTCGAAGCTGAGAAGATTTTAGAAGCTTATCATCAAGGGAAGGAATCCATTGTTGCCTTTTTTGATCTCAGGTTCACTCAACATAAAGTAGTTTTCAAACATAATAAGATAATAATCGGTGATTTTATTTATGATCTAAAAACTATTCAGAAAATAGCAAAAAACCCTTCTGTTTTTTTAATTGATAAAAAACCTAAGAAAATTGCTTTTTTCGATGAACGATACTACAAGCTTGAACCCATAGAAAACACAGCACCTACCATTGAGATAGATGGCATCAGAATGCATAGAACCAAGCACGTCACACCTCTAGAAGATGCTAGAAGGAAAATCTTTGCTGTTAATGTTGCTGCTAATGAGAAGGTTCTAGATATTTGTACAGGTTTGGGATACACTGCTATTGAATCATTCAGAATGAATGCTTCTGTTACAACCATTGAAAAAGACCCTAATGTCATTGAAATAGCTAGATATAATCCCTATTCAGCAGATCTTTTTACAGGAATTGAAAGCAATAAAATTGAATTAATTTTGGAAGATGCATGTGTTGCTGTTAAGCAAATGGCTGATGAGACCTTTGATGTCATTCTCCATGACCCTCCCAGATTTGCTTTAGCTGGTGAGCTTTACTCACAAGAAATTTATGTGGACTTGTTCAGAATCTTAAAAAAAGAAGGTCGTATGCTTCATTATGTTGGAAAACCTGGTTCAAAGTATAGGGGGAAGGATTTCATCAGTGGAATTCAAAGAAGATTAAATGAAGTTGGTTTCAAAACAAAACGAACTGATGATAATGAAAGTGTGCTTGCATATAAGTGACGGAATCTCTTTTAAGGTGTAAAATTAAGCGTTTCATAATGGAGAAGGAAATCTATCTAACGAAGGAAAATCAAGAAGAGAAAGTTTCTCAATGGATTACTGAATGTCGAAAGATGAAAAAGTACATTGCTTTTGATTTTGATGTATCCAAAGCAGCACTACTTATTCTTGACATGCAAAATTTCTTCCTTAACGAATCGAATCATGCCTATGTCCCTTCTGCTTCAAACATTATTGATAACATATCTAGACTAATAGAGCATTTTCATAAAAAAGAAAGACCAATAATTTTCACTAAACATATTGATACAGAGAAACCTGAAGAAATGATGACAAAATGGTGGAGAGATTCCATTCAAAAAGGAACAAAAGATGCAGAAATATCTCCACATTTAAACGCAGATGGATCAGAAATACTGCTTAAGAATAGATATAGTGCTTTTGAAAAAACAAATCTAGAAGAAATACTTCGAGATAAGAATGTAAAACAAGTTATCATAACTGGAATAATGTCCCATCTCTGCTGTGAAACCACTGCAAGAGATGCGTTTATGAAAGATTTTGAAGTAATCTATATTATCGATGCAACTGCAACATACACTGAAGAATTGCATCTTGGAACTATAAGAGCAATTTCTCATGGATTTGGTCGTTGTATTTCAACTGAGGAGATTGTAAATGAAAGATAAATTAGAAACTGTTGTTGCTTTAATTGGTGGAGGACCTGCATGCGTAACAGCTGCAATGCAATTAACTAGAGCAGGTTTAGATAATCTCTTGATTACAGATGAAATCGGAGGAAAAATACGAAATGCCAATCTTATTGAAAATCTACTAGGTTTTCCTAAAGGAATTAGTGGAGAAGATTACGTCCAATTACTCAAACAGCAGATTAGAAAACAGAATGTCGAATATGTTACTCGAACAGTTAAATCCGTTGAATACAAGAACATTGGGATGAATGCTTTTAGATTTCTAATTGAAACAGATAAGGAATTAATTCAGAGTCAATATCTCATTATAGGTACTGGTTCAAAACCAAAAAAACTTGGGATCCAAGGAGAAGAAGATGCTTTTTCCAAGAAGAAACTATTTTATGAAAATTATAATGCCAGAAAACATGTTAAGGGAAAGAATGTTATTGTTGTAGGAGGAGGAGATGTAGCATATGACTACGCACTTAACCACAAAGATTCTGCCGATAACATATCTATAGTTCAAAGATCAAAAATATCAAAAAGCATACCCATCCTTCAAAGCCGAGTACATCTTGCAGAAAATATAAGTATTTTAGCAGGTGTAATTCCGAGTAGAATTAAGTTTGATGGAAAAACAGTAGTACTTAATGCAAAGAAAGAAGACAAAATATTACTTGTAATAGGGGACATGATTATTGTTGCAATAGGTAGAGAACCCAATTTAGGTGCTCTTTCAGAAAAATTACTAGAAGTGTATGAAGGTGAAGCTGAAAATTCTCATTTATATTTCGTAGGAGATGTGAAAAAGAATAATTACAGACAAGTCTCTATTGCTATGGGAGATGGCATGAAAGCAGCAATGGAAATAGTTAAAGATGTAACTCTTGAAGAAAGCTATCATGGAGCTTCTCGGGAAATATGGTAAGGAAGATTTAGCTATTCTTTACATAGCTAAACAAGATGATAAAATTGTAGAATTTGTTGAAAGTCTACAACCGCCCATTCCTAGAGAAGAAAAATGGGTTCTTGTTATTTCGACTATGTATGGATGTCCTGTTGGTTGCTTAATGTGTGACGCAGGGGAGTACTATCACGGTAAAATTTCTACAGAAGGCATGCTCGAAGAAATTGACTTCATGATCAAAAAACGTTTCCCCGATGGAAAAATACCTATTCCTAAATTCAAAATTCAATTTGCCCGAATGGGTGAACCTTCATTAAATAAAGACGTTCTAGAAGTTCTAAAATTGCTTCCAGAAAAATATGAAGCTCCAGGATTAATGCCATGTGTTAGTACTATCGCTCCAAACAATAGCGACGGTTTCCTTGATGAACTAATTGAAATTAAGGATCAACTTTATCCTAATGGCAATTTCCAACTACAGTTCTCAATTCATTCAACTGATCAAGAAGAAAGAGAAAAATGGATGACTACAAATATATGGAATCTTGGGGAAATTGCAAAATTTGGAGAAAAATGGTATAAAAACGGGGACAGGAAAATTACACTTAACTTTGCAGTAGCTGAAGATTCTAAGATTAATCCTGAAATAGTGTCGCATATTTTTGACCCAGAGAAATATTGGATTAAGTTGACTCCTGTTAATCCTACTAGCAAAGCAAAGGATAATAAACTCCAGAGCGGGATTACTGTAGAAAATACAGAAATCTTCCCATTAGTTAAAGATTTTCGAAAACTAGGTTTTAGTGCTGCCATTAGTATTGGTGAATGGGAAGAGAATGATATTGGTACCAATTGTGGTCAATTTGCAACTCAATACACTAATGGTAAAGTGAGTATAAGAGAGTCTTATACTACTACAGAATATTCTCTTAACGACTAGAATTGAGTAGTTAGATTATATTTCTCTGACAAACTTTATTTAAATCAAAATGAAGAAGATATTATGAATAAAAGGTTAAAACAAGTCATTGTTTTATCAAGTGTTTTTTTGCTGTATTTAGCTGTGTTTTTAGTTTTCATACTAGGAGACAGATTTGATGTAATGTATGATTTTGTCCGCATCCTGGCTCTATTTGGATTATTAACTTTATTTGTCTCTAGCATTATGACTGCTTTCACTAAAGAAATATTTCAATTATTCGGAAAACCTTTCAAAAAAGTTCATCATATTGTAGCTTATTTCGGTCTATCGCTAATAATATTACACCCAGTTTTCTTAGTTATTTATACAAAAATGCCAGAGTTTCTTATACCTCGTTTTGATAGTTGGATCGTTTTTTGGACATTTGCGGGAATACCTGCATTGTACTTAATAATTTTAGCATCAATAGCAGGATTGTTACAACCAAGAATCAAAAAATGGTGGAGATATGTACACGGTCTCAATTACATAGCACTGCTATTCGGTGTGATTCATGGGATGTTATTAGGAACTGATCTTTCTACTTCAATATTCTTGAGAATTTTTTATGTAAGTCTATTAGTACTAGCCTCTGCTGCTTTTGTATATAAGAGATACAAGTCTATAAGAAGAAAAAAACAAAGAAAAGAATAGAGTTTGACCAGTGTTCTACTTTAAAACTAGTCCAACTTTATCAAGAACATTAGCATAAATAAAAGCAGTTTCTTTCATAGATTCATATCGTCCAGAGGCTCCATGATGTCCAGCACCCATATTTGTCTTGAGCAGCAAATCATTGTTATCTGTCTTAAGTATTCTAAGCTTAGCAACGAATTTAGCTGGTTCCCAAAAAGCAACACGAGGATCATTTAACCCAGAAGTTACAAGTATGTGTGGATAAT
>JAGLOH010000002.1 GCA_023139025.1 Candidatus Heimdallarchaeota archaeon
TAGGTTGTTTTGAGATGTTTTTATCTAGATATGAAATTGCTTCTAAAGTTGATTTTACTTTACTTTCTCCTGGAATATTTATGTAAGAGTTAAACAGAATTGTAAACCAATCATCCAGATAGGAATAATTTATTTTGCTTTGAGGTTTTTTAGCTCCCACCATCAAAGCATCTTTCTTAAGATGTCTGTAAACCAGCAGTTCCAAACCTTTGTAGTAAAGACTTATTAAATCTCCTTCCCTGAGATCAGCTTCATTCTTCTGAATATCAATAAATTTGAAAAGACTTGAAAATTCAATCTTTTTACCATCTATCATCTTAGGAAAGAATCGTCCATCCATCGATCCTTTATGATATGGAATGAACAAAAAACCATGGAAATTATTTAGCTCATTCCCTGTGACTTCAGACTTATCATTGATTACCAATCCTTTCATTGTGTTGCCATTCCTGGATAATGGAATTTTGTAAGCCGCGGATTTTTCCGCATCTATTAGCTGGGTTAAAGCATCATCAAATAACTTTGGTCTTCCCTGAGTCCTTTCAGAAAGAGATCTGGCATATTTGGCCAACTTATCTAGGTTTGCTGAAGGGACGCAAACAAATAACAAAACAACTATTTGTTCAACTTCTTCTTGTATGGAGATATAACGACCTATAACAACTCTTTCTTCAAGGCTTGTAATAACGTCTGCATTAGTTCTCGCAAAACCCGTGTAAATTTCAGCAAGTGAGCTAACATCTTTTAATTTTTCACCAAAAGTAGATCGGGACAATTCTTTGATATAACACACAGGTCCAAAAATAATGTCAAACTGTACCATTGAAACAGTTTTGATTCCTAAATCACGCAGAAAAGGTACATGAAAGGGTGATATTTTCAATTCCTGGTACTTATCTGCGCCACTCATTTATTCACCATTTATCTATAATTCTTATGTTTAAAGAATCCACTAATAATAGATACCAAACCAATTTAACTTATATCTTATCCATTTAATAAATTGATTGATAGTTCTATATGTGCCTCTAGTATTTAAGAAGAAAAGCTGTAATTTTAAGTTTTACTCACTTAATCGTGTTCTTTCTTCTTCTAAAATTGGTAAAAGGTCATTTATGACCTCAAAAGTGCATTTTTCGAGGTATTTGCTAGATGTTTCCCAAAAACTATCAAAAAGTGATGATTGATACCCAAGAGATTCATAAGAAATAGCTTGAACTAGTAATTCAACCTTATCAATATATGAAACAAACATTGCTTCTTTCGATTCTTTATTTTGCAATTCAACGAATGATTCTTTCCACAGTTTTTTGACTTCTTCATTCAAGATTAGAGAGAGAAGTTCAGTACTTGCAGTTGTTAATAACTGACTTTTGAACTGCTGATATTTATCTTGACCGAGAAGAATTTCGATTTGTTTATCAAAATCTTGATACTGGCATTCAGGTAAGTCATGAATTATAGCAATTCTCATTACAACTTCTGTATTAAGAGCTTCTTCAGGATAAAGAGCGTTATGAAGATCACAAAGAAGTAATGATAGCATGGTTGTATTATAAGCATGGTCGGCGATGCTTTCGACATCTGAAAGAGAAATACCAACCCTAATCCACCCTTGTCTCGGTAATCTCTTCAATTGAATAGCACTTTCAATGAATCCATATATCAACTGGTATAGCTCATCCAACATATTCGTCTCTGTCAAGTCAGTCATTAAAAAAAGTTGAATCAGAGTTATTAAAACAATCGATGGGGGTAATGGAGGAGTAAGAAAGAAAAGATTCTGTCTTACATAATTACATGAATTTTCTAAGAAAGTTCCATTGTCTCTCAGTATCTTCTTCAAGTGCAATTAATTCTTTGTCAGTGATACCTCTAAATCTTCCTTGCAAGCTAGTCCAATCTGAAATAGGCTTTCTGTTCGCCTTGTCTCCATATTTTTTCCCGGGACGACTGAGGACAGCTATGTTAGTTTCACGATCCCACTCAAATAAAGGCCAAATACCTGTCTGAACACCTAAACGAGAAATTTCGATAGATTGAGCAGAATCGGCACGCCAGTTAGGAGGACAACTGATATCAATTTGGATGAATTTGAAACCTTCCAAAGAAAGAGCTTTTTGGAATTTTTCTACAAAGTCTTCAAGAAATGCTGCACTAGCTGTTGCTACATAACGAGCATTATTCGCTATCAAAATAAAGGGGACCATTTTTCTAGGAGTTGTATTTCCTTTAGGAGTTGTTGCTGTTCTTGCTCCTATCATGGTGTCTCCACTACGTTGACCACCTGTATTACCATAGACATTGTTGGAATACATGACATGAAGAATATTCTCTTGACGATCACAAGCGCCAATCTCTGTTGCGATACCAATATCTGCAGCACTACCATCCCCTCCCCAGACAATAACTTTCAAGTCATCTTTTCCTTTCCTTTTTAGTGCTCTAGATATTCCTGAAGCAACTGCATCACTTGCAGCAAAAGCAGTGTTTATTGTAGGAACATTAAAAGCAACGCCCTTTCCTGATCCTTGATAAACACTTGCACAACTTGCTGGAACTACTAAAACTGCTTTATCTGCGACTGAACCTATTGCATGACGGAAAGCAAGTGCAGAACCGCATCCTGCACAGGCAAAATGGCCTTTCAACAACGCATCTTTTGGCTTTATCATTAAATCTTTTTGAGTTACTGGCATTTTATCATCTCACTCCTTTAGCTCCTTTTTCGCTAAATCTATAATTGCAGAATATGGAACATCCTCACCACCAAGACCCATAATCTTTCCAGAAACTGAAGTATCAACGTTGTGTCTTTTTAATACTGCTTCAACTTCAATTCTTAGAGGGCCATCATGCCCAAAACTTGCAGCACGATCAATAACTACAAGCTTATGATTCTTTTTAGCAAATTCAACTATATTTTCGACTGGAAATGGTCTAAAAGTTCTTACTCTTAATGCATTGACATTATGACCTTCTGCTTTCAATCTGTCAATAGCTTCATGAGCTTCATCCCCGATAGTTCCTAATGTTACCAAAGTCAAGTCAGCTTCGTCATCTCCGTAAGGTTCAATCAATCCATTACCATATGAACGACCGAAGCGTTCTTCAAATTCCTTGTGAACATCAATAATTTTTTTCTTAGCTCTCTCCATAGCTACCATTAAATCTCGTCTGTGCTTTGAATATTGATCAGGGCCAGTCATTGAACCATAAGCCCAAGGATTTTCTACATCCAAAGCAATTACTGGATCATCATATGGACCTACGAATTCAAAAGCATCTTCTGGGTCTGGTAAATCTACTTGTCCTGTTGTATGACTGATTACAAAACCATCTAAACATGGCATACTTGGGAGTGCTATATCTTTACTTTCAGAAATCTTAAAAGCTTGAAGAGTTGTATCGAAGACTTCTTGGTTATTTTTAGTATACATCTGTATCCAACCTGCATCTCTGAAAGCCATCGAATCTTGAAAGTCTGGCCATATGTTCCATCCTGGTGCAAGACAACGGTTTACTACAGGCATAATAATTGGAAGACGACCATATCCTGTCCAGAAGACATTTTCAGCCATGTACAATAATCCTTGAGATGAAGTTGCAGTGAATGTTCTCACTCCACTCCAAGCAGCACCCATACATGCTGCAAGTGCAGAATGTTCACTTTCAACAATAACAAATTCAGCTTCAAGTTTGCCTTCGTCTACAAATCTGCTGAGATTCTCAACTATCGTTGTTTGTGGAGTTATTGGATATGCTGCAATAACATCAGGTTTAGCAAATAAAGCTGCATAAGATGCTGCATCATTTCCTGTCATGGATTTTGTTTCTTGTTTAACTACCATTTCATTCACCTTGTGGAACCATTTTTATTGCACTCTTTGGACATTCTTGAGCACAAATACCGCATCCTTTACAATAATCGTAATCATAGCTTATAGGTTCGTCTTTTTCTCTATCAGCTCGATAAATAGCATGATCTGGACAATATTTCCAACAGATATTGCATTTAATACATAAATCTGGATCTAGTACAGGATAGAAAGTTCTCCATTCACCTGTTTTTCCAGCTACTCCTTCCATTGGGTACAATATTGGTAGACTTGGTCCCTCTGTCATGCTCTAACCACCTTTGTTTCTTCGTAAGCTCTTTTTGCAGCTTCAACATTTTTAGGAGCGCGCTTTTCCCCCCAATAATTTCTGATTGCTTTCTCTAGGTTTTCAAAGCTTATTAATTCAGTTCCCTTAACAAAAGCTCCTAACATAGTCATATTCACTAGAGTAAACCCACTGAGAACTAAACCTAGTTCTAGTGAAATACCTGTTGCGTCTACATAGGCTACTTTCCTTCCAGTTCCTTTCAATTCTTCAGGAACTTCTTTGGAGTTAACTACAATTACTCCATCCTTGTCTACTTTAGAAATATCTATTCGGTCAAGCAGTGAAATATCTAAAATCATGGCATGGTTTGGTTCATATACAGGACTATGTATTCTAATAGGGGCATTGCTGAATCTTATATAAGCTTCAACTGCTGCACCTCTTCGCTCTGAGCCGTATTTTGGTATCGCTTGAGCATCTAGTCCTTCATACATTGCAGATTCAGCTAGAATCTTTGCCCCTGTAATTCCACCACTTCCCCCTCTACTGATTTGTATAACTTCTATCATTACCTCTAACCTTGTCAGCTCTGCTGTGAGTTTTTTTTCATTTATTATAATATTTTAGGTATTACATTAAAGATTGCAAAAAAATTACAAAATTCAGCTTTAGCTGATTTTAAGGGTGTTTAGGAGTGATTTAAGTCCCGCATATTTTTTGAAATGAATACCTTTCCCACACTTCAATCTTATTGAATCAGATTCTATTTCTGTAAATGGACCTACTCTTGTGATTACCTCAACATTTGCATCATGTCTTCGTTTCAAACCAGACAAACCTAGCATCACATTTGGTCCTTTAAACTCAATAACATCAAGTCCAGCAAATCCTGCTATCTCTTGAGGAGTAGCTATACTTAATTTGGTTATGGTCTCCTGTGTTGCATACTTTCTAAGTAAAAGCGCATTAACTTTGAGTTCTGCGGTATTAGTAAAAGTAGCTTTGAGAAGATCTACAATGAACTTGTATTTTTTAGTTTTCTCACATGCAAGACAAATAGCTACACCTAACTCCGGTAAAATTGAGAGAAACATAAGCGAATCCAAAGGCAACTTCATTAAATCATTTTGATCTTGAAGTTCTTTGAAACCAAACATATATACAAAGTGCAATGGTGATGAACTCAATTTGGAAATGTAACTATTACTGAATTTCAAGTCACTCTCTTCTTTCAATTTCTTGGACTTGTTAATTAATTCTTTTTTTAGCTTAGTTGAAGTATCGTACTTTGTGACAGGGGTAAACAAATAAACACGCTGAAATTCTTCAAAAAACTGATTTTCAATTGCTTTAGACCAGAAATTTCGAAGTTTTGTACTAGTTATTTTTTTCTCTTTAATTTCCTTGAATAAAAGCTTCTGAAGATCATCTTTTGGTTTCTTTTTTACTGTTTTACTAGTAGTAGATAGGACAGAGATTATTTCATCTGATGAGATATACTTGAATATGGTTTCTTTCGTCATATCTACCACTCTTGTTTAGCACTCGTATTTGACAGTCTATCTTGATGTTCTACGATTAACTGATTATTTAACTTTTTCATCGTTTCTGGCGTGAGAAAACGAAATAAGTTCAAAAACAAAAATAAGTGTATCTAAATGTGTACCCATCAAATCAAAAAATCACATTCATTTTCAGAAGGATGAGCTGGATTTCAAAAGCTGTTATTACTGCACAAATAAAAACTATTAGAACAACCATTTTCCAATTCTTTCTCTGTGACATTTCAACATACAATATAAACCAAAGAATGCTTATAACTGTCAATATAGAAAATATTACTACCATAAAGGTTAGCCAACCACCGGTTAGGAGCCCATTATATGCTGTATATGCCATTCTTAATCCCTTTTTAACCTTCTGTGCGTGATTTTTTTAAACGTTTAAAAATCTTTGCCATTCAGACAGCTTTTAACTTTTGCATGGAACGAAATTCATCCAGGAATGAAGAAATCCCCATCAATTTTTCCTTTGATCTTATTCTTCTTGAGATACATAGGAATTATTTTCTTAATGCTCTCGACATCAAAACCAATTTCATCTGCAAGATCAGCTATATTGAATTTTTCTTCTGAACCAATAGCATGCTCAATCTTATATTTGGGAGTTTCCTCTTCTTTGAACTCACCTTTGGTTTTTGCCTTAGCTCCAGTTCGGTTTTTCCCGCAGTTTGGGCAATCCCAGGTCGCCATTCTAGTAATAGTGACATTGCCTTGTTTATCGGGCATTGGAGAGACAATATTCCATTCTTTTTTTGTTGGAACATCTGTCGGAAGCCATTCTTCTCCACAGTTTTTGCATTTTATCAGTTTCTTCTTTGCCATAAATCTCAAATATCGTTCAATTAACTTAATTAAAATCTTTTCTATGAGTTAATATTCCAATAACCATATCTTAGCTTGAAAGCTAGTTTTATAAGAGGCCATGTTAAGAAAAAGTTGACTAGAAAAGTGATTTTCATGAAGCAGTGTTTAGCTTGCTGGGAAGACAATGAAGAACAAGACAAAATTTGCCTACATTGTGGGTCAAATCAAGATGAGATAAAGGATTATTTAGCTCTCGTACTTCTAAAGCAAAGAAAAAAGAAAATCACCATCCCAGAACAAACATCTGCTTTAGATTATGTTATTGATGTGGATCCTAAAACAGCTGAAAACATTACTTTTGCTAAACCTGCAGCTGAAACAGGAGATCATCAAGCTAGAACCCCACCAGGAGCAACTTATCAACCTGCAAAACCTTCATGGCTAGGGAGTCCAACAGCTCCCAATGCTTCACAACAAATTCCTCAAGACGTTAGTCAAGATTCAAAAACAATCCCCACTCAAATAAGTAAGAAATCAATCAAATGTCCAAATTGTTCTGATGAGGTTTCATTCTTAAAATTTTGTAAAAACTGTGGTTATCAATTGCATAAAGTATGTCCCCATTGCCAAAAAGTTAATTCTGTCACTTCCAAGTTCTGCACCAAATGTGGAAAATCAATCAAATCTTTGGTTGAGAAATGAATTAGGAAAAGTGAATTAAAATGAAACTCCCTAAGCCTTATGTTGCTATACTTTTTAACTGGAACAAAGAGAAACGTTCCACAGACATAATTTATTTTAGTCTTGGTTCAAATAAGGAAAGACGATCTTTGTCTCATACTAGATTGCAATTTGTGTATGAAAGGAAGCATTTGAGGGTTTACAAATATCTCAAAGTTGGTCGAAGCTCTAACATTTACATCCGCCCCCGTTTTGCTACAGAAAATTTGAGAGATGCTCAATATCTCCTTATTCCCAATACAGATCTCCCCTGGGATAATGCAGGATTACTAGAATATTGTCGTACTTTCAAGATATCAAAACCAAAACTTGCTCCCCTTTGTTCATTTTGTTTATCTAGAAGAATCAAATGGACTGCTTTAGATAACGATTCTCTCAAATTTAAGGGACAACGTATCTGTGATTACTGTAGTAAAAATCTGCTAACAAGTGAACTACAACGAAGCAATTTAGTTGTAACAGGTGGACTTACAAAATTCTTCCAACAACAGGCTCAAAGAGAAGGTAGTCTGGATGATGTTCTAGAGAATATTTCCTTTGGTGCAGACCAAGATCCTATAAACAGACCAGATTCAACACTCTTTGATATTATTCCAGCTAAGAAAATTGAGGACAAATTGAGTGTAAATCAAGTTGACCGATTATCTTCTCAATTCAAAAAATTGCTCATAAGTGATGGAATTCAGACTCTTCTTCCAATTCAAAAATTAGCTCTAGAAAAAGGACTTCTAAGAAATAAAGATCTTCTTGTATTAGCGGGTACTACCTCAGGTAAAACTCTTGTGGGTGAGTTAGCAGGCATAAACTCAGCTTTGAAAGGTAAAAAATTCATATATCTATCTCCTCTAGTAGCTCTTACTAATCAGAAATATGAACAGTTCAAAAAACGGTATAAAACATTGGAACTAAAAACTACTATAAGAGTAGGAATGAGTAGAATTCAAGTTGAAGGCGAACATAAACCTATAATTGATGAAACTTTTAAGACAGCAAATATCATTGTTGCAACCTATGAAGCATTTGATTTCCTTCTAAGAGATGGTAAAAGCAAAGAAATTGGAGACATAGGTGTCATTGTCATTGATGAAGTACAGATGCTTGTTGCTAAAGAAAGAGGTTTTAGATTAAATGGTTTAATTTCTCGATTAAAAGCTCTATTTCCCAAAGCTCAATTTATCTATCTCTCAGCAACCATTGGAAATCCAAAGGTTTTAGGAGAAGATCTCAATGCCGAAGTAGTAGAGTACATGGGCAGACCTATACCTTTGGAAAGGCATTCAGTTCTAACAGAAAACGAACATGAACGATTTGAACACCTATTCAAAATCTGTCAGCATGAGGAAAAAATTAGGTCAACAACAGGATACAAAGGTCAAACATTAGTCTTTACCAATTCAAGAAGAAATTGTGAGAATGTTGCAAAAAAACTTAAGAAAAGAGGTTTAACAGCTGCTTTTTACCATGCTGGTTTAACTTATCGTCAAAGGAAAATTGTTGAGAGAGGTTTCGAAAAAGGAAGATACTCTGTAGTTGTAACAACAATAGCTTTAGGGGCAGGAGTAGATTTTCCAGCATCCACAGTTATTTTCGAAAACCTTGCAATGGGTATTGAATGGTTATCTGTTGCAGAATTTCATCAAATGTTAGGAAGAGCTGGAAGATATGGTTACCACGATGAAGGAAAGGTCTATCTCTTAATTGAGCCTGGGAGAAAAATATTTGCAGGTCAAAAAGAAACTGAAGAGCAAGTAGCTTTTGATCTATTAACCAAACCAATAGAAGATGTTGATCCTATTCTAGATACAATTGAAGAAGAGGAAGAAATTTTAGCAACAATAGTTGCTTTCCAAAATGTCAGTATTTCAGATGATAAGATGATTTTTGCGAATATTTTAGGGCGATCAAGTTCTCTTCCTGATAATATGAGAGCATTACGCAAGATGAAAATGATTTATGTTGAAAATATGATAATCATTCCTACAGATTTAGGAAAAGCTGTTTCTTTATCATTTTTATCCCCTGCATATGCTCTACGTTTAGTACAAGAAATTGAAAGGAAAAGATCTAGAAGCTTTGAGGAAGATTTTGCTTTAACTTTAGCCATCAAAATACAACCTTTCAGATCTGCTCATTTAGTTCCAAGAGTGCATGGGGATATAGAAAGAACTCTAAAAACAAACATTTCAACAAATATATTCTCAGGAGCAATTCTTGACCTTTATTCAGGTCATGGATGGGGTAGAAGGAGCCCTACAAAACTGATTATTGACACATTTGCAATTTGGACCAAAGAATTCTTTACCTGTAAATGCGCAGATAGACCTTTTTGTACTTGTGGAGAGGTTGACCTTTCGAAAAAACTAGTAGAACTAAGAAAACTAGGTTATTCACCTGTCCGTATTTCTAGCGAATTTCATAGAAACTATAATATTCAGCTCTATCCTGGTGATTTGTATTCGTGGTTAGATGTATTGGTGCATAATTTAAATGCAATTGAACGCTTAGCAAAGGTTCTAGATAAGACACAGTTACAGAAAAGTGCTAAAAACTTTACAAAAGAAATCGAAAAACCACAAACAAAATAAATTCTGTCTATGCGTCAAATTTATCAATATATATACTTTTTATTCATATCGAAGGGTTAGTGAAGTGTATGTATAAGTTAGATAAAGAAATGTCTCTTTCTCCTGAAGATTTAAGTATGGTCATAGCTTGTTTGGTAGTTCTTATATTAGCTTTTACTGATATAAGATCTGATGATACTATAGCTTTCGCTTCCTTTCCAGCTATTGGAATATTGCTGGTAAGTTGGGGAATTGTCAGATTCAGACGTAGACCCTTGCCAAAGCAAGTTCATTATAAAAGAATGATATATTTATCATCTATCAAAGTATTAAGAAACTATCATCTTATACAAATAATTTTGGGATATCTATTCATCTTATTTAGATATCCTGCTTACCAGGACAAAGATTTCTTGGTAGCACTGATCTTTAATTTTGTAGCTCTGTTTTTCATCTCAATTCTGGAGTTTGCAGGACACATACTAGTGGCAGATAATATTGAAGTTTTAATCAAATTAGATGATGAAGATGATAAATTATTCTTTAAGAAGAGATTCAAGTTACTCTTTGGAACTAGGTTTTACTTTATCATAACAATATTCACATTAATCAGTTTAGGGATGACTTATTTCCCCATTGTATCAATATTCACATCACAAGATGTTGTTCTAATCATTATGCAATTTGTGACTCTTCCTCTGGCAATAAGCTGGTATATATTCATTTATTACAAAACTATGTCATTTGGTAGAATAAAAGATCCAAGTTTATTGTTGAAAGCAATCGATTATTATGAATCAGCAGATCTTATTGAAGAAAGCTTCAAACTTATTGAAGATCATTTAGAAGTAGATCCAAATAATATTGTTTTAGTGTCCAGGTTAGCTTTATTGTACACTAAGGAAGGCAATTATGATAAGTCATTAGAATATGCAGGTAAAGTATTAGCTGAAATTGGTGAAGAATATCATGACAAACCTCATATGACTTCTCGAGCTCATTTAATTAGAGCTATAAGTCTGAATGCAAAAGAAAGATATCAGGAAGCTTATGATGAGGTCATACAGACTTTGAAAATTACTCCTGAGAGCAATTCTGCAAGAAAATTGAGACGGGACCTTAGACGTAAACTCAAATCTATTGATTAGAGAACAGCAGTTTTCTCATTTCTACTACCACAATGTGTTTATATGTTTTTCATTAAATAAGACTAGATGAGGCTTTGTTCGATAGATTATTCACTCAATGAAGAAATCAACCCTAAAGTCATTACTAATTCTATTAATCCTGAGATAGCAAATGTAAGGTTTAACATTGTTAAAAGAAGGAGTCATGGATTAGATCGGAAAACACTCGAGAAGTCTCACATACTTTTCATAAGTCTTCCCCGAAAAAAACTAACTCAAGAGCAATACATCGAATTGATTTCCTATATTGATATTGGAGGTTGTTTGATTTTAACATTACCTTCTCCACCTTGGACAGAGCTAGGAAGATTTTTTGAGGAATTCAGAAAAGAGATAGGGATATCTTTCCAAACAAAATTTGTATATGGATTGCCAAAAATACCAATGAATGTTCGTTTACTAGGGTCCAATTTAACCATAACAAAAGCTCATGTCATTAATTCAAATATGAATGAACTTTTTATGAAAGAAAGTGGAATTAAACGATTTATCCCTCTTGCTCTAATGGATGATCAACCAGTAGTTTTAGCCGCTTTCAAGAGAAGAGGAAGATTCATTGTTTTCAGTTCTCCTGAAATATTCAACAAACAAAATTCAGATTTCTTGAGCAGATTAATTCTTTTATCAGGAAGCAAAAAAGATTTCATGTTATCAAAAACCATGCAAGAGGACCAAATCGGAGATTCGAATTTTTTTCTGCTACTACAACATGCTTGTTTGGATAGTTATTTATTATCCCTTTACCATTATGATTTTGTCTTCCATCAAGAAACAATTAATCTAGATATTGAAACTAACTTACCTAGAAGAATCCATTCAATAATAGCTAGACAGAAAGTATTGAGTGAAAGACCTAATGTTGAAGAGATAATTGAAACTATTGAACATTTCAGAAGTGGAAGATGAAGCAAGTGCTAATCAAACGAATCTTAATCATTACAGAACATGGTGTTCCTATCTTCGATTATGAAGAGTACGGAAGAGATGATGAAGTTTTAGTTTCAGGATTATTGACTGCAATCTTAAGATTCGTCGAGGAAACTGAAAAAGAAAAACTTTCAAGGCTTCTTCTCGAAGAAAGCCAGTTTCTTGTTATTTCTAAAGATTCTCTTATTTTCATTTTCCAGATTTCAGATGAGATGCCTGGAGATTATGCAGAATATGTAAGTAATTGTATGTTTGAAAAATTTATGAAAGAGTATTCTGAGCAGATTAAGGGCTTTGATGGAAATGTCAGTATTTTTCATGATTTTCAGGGTAGATGTAAGGAAATCCTCCTCGAATGTGGTGCAGATGTAGTTGATGTCTTAATTCATGATCAAGAAGGACGAAATCTTCGAGCTTGGTGTTTATTATCACTAGATTATGAACCACTTATTGTAAGAGCAAGTGCACCAAAATATAATATTGATAGTTTTACCATTTTCCAAGTATTAGGTAAAAGTGTGAAGAAGGTTACTTCTAAATTAGCTAATTACTCTAAGGGAACTTGCTTCCACATTACGCATAATGGAAATGTTATTCAAACAATTATTTTACCTCATGCTATTATAATAACCGAATCAAATGTAGAAGAGCTAAAAGCAAAAGGAATAAAACAATTTAAAACAAAAACAGCTCAGCAGCTAATTAAAATGTTTACTAAAACATACACTCCAGATTCTATAGATGTTTTTTCTAAAAACTTGGTTTCAACCACCACACAAAAAGAAATCCATGATGATCAAAAGTTCATACTAGATTTGTTCAAAGCAGCAGAAAAAGGATTTCAATACTTGTTTAATTCTCCAACATATTTGCAGATTCTAAACTATGATGAGAAAAGCTATATCTATGTTAAATTAATTAATCGAACAATTGTCATGGAATTTAACAGAGCAATTTCTGTATCAACAATTATAGAACTTACAAAAAGAATGTTCGAAGAAGCGATAATTGTTAAGGACGATATCCCTGCAGCAGTGCTAGAAAGACAGTAGTGGCAGTAATGTCAGCTGTAGTTCCTGGATTTATTTGTGTATCTTGTGATGTTCTAAGATAGGAATCTAACTCTTTTATTTTTGTTTGGCCATCATCAGTAAATACTCCACCAGCTTGAACAACTTCCTTAGCTTCTCTATTAACATATGAAGCAATTTCATTACCAAATCTTTTAGCTATATGAGTATCTCTCTTTTCTGAGAGTAATGTAATATAGGTTTGAGTAATTGAATTTCTAAAATTCTGATTCTCTTCAAATGCTCTCAAAAATGTAGTATAGCCATATTTTAGTGTGATTTGGTATTTATGAGATAATTCGTGAAAAATGAGATCTCTACCCTTATAGAAATTTGTGTATTCGTGAAGATTTATTCTTTCATGTTTATGGATTTCCAAAAATGAATTGAAATCATCTTCCTCCTTATCAGATGGGAGCAAATTTTCTGAAACAGACTTATTTAAGGCTTCTGTGAGATAGATACAATCTTCTGTAGTAGAATTTTTGAGAAATTGTTCCGATATATAGACTACATTGTCCAGATTTAATTGAGTATTGATCTTCATGCCTTCATGTGCAAAACTATGAGCTGCTCCAAGTGTAATTGGTGCAAACATTATCAAAGTTCCTAGTATAGTATTTCCTAAACCCTTATTCCAGGTTAGAGCTCTATCTAGGGCTCTTTCAATGAAAAAACCGATTTCCGCATCCTCATACCACAAATGATTTTCAGCAACAAGAATTCCTCTCTTTGAAAGTCCAAAAATTGGAGAATAAAGATTGCTACCTCCTATTAAGAAGTGTTCAGTTTTGGTATCTTCAAATTCATTTCTAAAGGAAGCGCCTCCAGGCTTTGAATCTGTAGCATATAGAAAGTTATGTGAAAGAACAGCACATTGAGAGATATATAATTGTACATCAAGTACCTTACCTTTAACATCATTAGATATTTTTGAGAAAGGCATTCAAAATAGAATACAAATTACTTTTTTTGAATGCATCGGTAATTGAGAAACTAATAGAATGCGGGTTTTTGAGAGGATATTTTACGTATAATATCGGACTAACGTTAAGTTTAATTATGTTCGTGTGTTACTAATATTGTAATGTTTCCAAAAGGGAAAGATTCAATTTTTGTTTGTAAATTTTCAATAGACATAGTATTATCTTTTCAAAGTATAGGTGATTAAAAGTGAATAAAAATCTAAGAAAAAGTGATACACTTGCACACACAACAGGTTCTTTTATTAGCATTTTGAAGGATGTAAACAATGTTTGGGATGAAAAAACCCAGAACATAATTTCCTTAAGCCCTGAAGTGTTTAGAGATGTTAAAGAAGTCATTTCTTCAAAAGGTAAGATCGTTACAAAAAA
Source organism: Candidatus Heimdallarchaeota archaeon (assembly GCA_023139025.1). Taxonomy (GTDB): domain Archaea; phylum Asgardarchaeota; class Heimdallarchaeia; order Heimdallarchaeales; family Heimdallarchaeaceae; genus UBA460. The sequence continues at coordinate 14,318 of JAGLOH010000002.1, forward strand.
GGAAGAAATAATTGCAAACCTTGCAACATTATGTGCTCTTTACAATGAAATGGAACAAGTTAGCGCAGAAAGAATTGATTTAATGATTGAGATGGAAGGTTTAGACTTTCCCATTAAAACGCCTAAAAAATTGCTCGATTTATGCAAAAGGGATGTAGAAACGAATAAATTGTTGAAAACCATTGCTCATAACATCAGTAAGACAATGACTTTCATAGAAAAAAATGTAACATATGTTGAATTATTAGAAAACTCGCTAAAATCATTTGAATCTGCCTTTACTGATTATAATGAAATCATAGATATCAGTAGATTTCTAACCGCAGATCTAGAGAAAGAATTAGAAACAGAGTTCAGAAAAGCACGTAAATATGGAGACATTGTCTAATTTTCTCTTTTTTTTTCTAATATTTGAAAAAGGTTATTAGAAGACATTGTTTATTTGATTCAATGAATGATAATTCTGACAAAGTTTTTACTATCAAAATGACTAGAGCTTTAGAAGATAATGTCTTTTTTACAGGAGTAACAATTTTTGAGATGATGGAAACCGCTGGACAAGTAATAGCTGAAGAAATCGAAAATTATTTTAAATCAAAATATTTGAAGGATATTGTCTTTTTGGTTGGATTTGGAAATAATGGAGGAGACGGGTTGGTTGCAGCTAGATATCTTCTAGAAAAAGAATACAACTGTAAGATAGTTGTGGTAGGGAATAAAACCACATTCAACTCTTTGGCATCACAAGAAAATTACAATAAACTAAAAGCTGTTTTACCAATGGAAAACTGGTATCAGATAAGAGAAATATCTGATATTCAACAAATATTTGTGGAGATTGGAAAAGAAAACCTTCTCATAGACTGCATCTTTGGAATTGGAATCCAAGGAAGTTTGAGAGAGCCCTATTATTCTTTGATTGATTTCATTAATCAAGAATACAAGGGGGGTATAATTTCTGTAGATTTACCTTCTGGGTATGATTCTGAAGTAGATAATGAGATGTTCATCAGAAATCCCAAAAAAATAATATGCCTTGGAAGAAACAAAATTGAAGCGAAGATTTTCTCTGAAACTGAGACTGTGGTCAGAAATATAGGAATCCCATTAAAAGCTGAGAAATACATTGGTTTCGGAGATTTGAAATGGTATTACCCCAGAAGAAGTTCAAACAGCCATAAACGTCAAAACGGTGTGGTTACAATCATTGCAGGTTCGATAGACTATATTGGTGCCCCAGCTTTAGCTGGAATGGGAGCATTTAGGACAGGTGCAGACCTTATCTTCATTCTTACTCCTTCTGATATTAGGAATACAGTTGCATCTTACAGACCAGATTTTATTACCATTCCAGCTAGTCAAAAAGAGATAGAACCATCAGATATAGAAGATCTTTTCTCACATCCAAGGATTGAAGGTTCCAGTTTTATTGTAGGACCTGGAATGATGAATTCACAAACTACGAGAAACACTCTACTGAAATTCTTGGAGAATGAAGAAAAGCGACAGGTTGTGATTGATGCAAGTGCTTTAAGTATGATGGATGAAAAACTTCTCAAACTGCTTAAGAATCATAATGTTGTTTTAACTCCACATAAAGGAGAGTTTAGGAGTATTTTTAACATAAAGTTGTCTGGAGATTTAGAATCCGATTCAAAGATGGTTACTGAAGCAGCTCAGAAATGGAATACTACAATTCTACTGAAAGGAGAAATTGATATAATCTCAAATGGAAAAATAACCAAGTTTAATGAAACAGGTCACCCTGGAATGAGCGTAGGGGGGACTGGAGATGTTCTAACAGGAATAGTTGCAGCATTATTATCAGTAACTAAAGATCCATTTCTTTCGTCATGTTTAGGTGCTTTTATCTCAGGAGCTGCTGGAGAACTAGCGGCTAGAAGTTTTGGTGATGGTCTTATGGCATCAGATATACCTAATTTCATATATCCTATTATAGAAAAGGCGTTAAATTTTAAAGCCAAGGAAACTTGAATATTTAGGGACTTGGTGATAGAGAGACTACAATTGTTCCAATTCCCAAATGAGTAGCAAGTGCTGGTGTTAAATAATTAATAATCTTTTCACCTAAAGTTATCTTAGTTTCGAGTTCCTTCATAATCTTGTCTGCTGCATCCTTATCGTCACCATGAGTTATCATCAGATCATATTGTTTATTCTTATTTATTCTACTTAGAATTTCTTCTATAACTCTATTTTGAGCCTTTTCTTTTCCTGCAGCTTTATCTACTGGTTCCAAAACTCCATCTTTAAGCTCAATAATTGGTTTTGCTTTTAGCAGATTCCCAACGAAAAATCTAAGATTAGATATTCTTCCTGATTTCTTTAGATTATCTAGATTATCTACATATCCTACAAGGAGAGATTCATCTCGTATCTCTTCTACTTTCCTAACTATCTCTTCTTCAGGAACTCCCCTTCTTGCCAGCTTAGCAATTGCTAAAGAGACAAATGCTAAAACACCAGAGCCAAATTTTGAATCTATTAAATGAATTTGTTTATCTTTGATTCTTTTTGTAACAATTCTTGCTGATTGAAATGTTGCGGATAATTTCGATGATAAAGTAGTTATAAATATGGTGGAATAACTTTTCATTGCTTCTGAGATTTTGTCAAGAAAATCTTTAGGACTTGGAGCTGAAGTTGTTGGTAATTCTTTGAATTCTCTAAGCATTTTATAGTAATCTTCAACTTTAAGATCAATTCCATCGGCATACATTTTATCTTCATAATGAATATAAACTGGCACTATATCGATATCAAACTTCTCAGCTAATTCCTGAGGTAGATCACAGGTACTATCAACAATTACTTTCACTTTCTTAATTTCCATACTAATCATCTCCAAATTTTACTTTCTGTGAATTGGTACAATTGATAATAAATAATCTAAATGGTTGAGAACAACTCATCATGAACTATATAAATTATTTCACTAAACATTCTCTAATAAAAGAATATTTGAGAAGAACAAATAACTATTTTTGAGTTTTTCTTGTTTTTCGAATTGCTCTTTCTTCTTCCTTTGCTTTCTTTTTAGCTCTTTTTTCTTCAGCAGTTCTAGCTCTCTCTCTTCGTTTTTCTCTTTCTTTCATTTGCTTGTCTTTCTCTTTCTCTTGCTTCTGTTTCTCTTTATCTGAGAGTTTCTTAATTTCCTTCTTTACAACAGTTGGAATAGGTAAATCCTTTGTTTGAGTAGTAACTTTTGCAAAATACTTGAGAACTGTCATAGCAAATTTTGTTAGTACTAGAAGATCTGCAGGTTTTTTAGTCATGTTGAATTTCAGCTCGAAATGAGGTTCATCAGTTCGAACAGAAATCCACTGAATTTCCTTGGGATATTCTCCAAGAGCTTTCAGGAAAGTTTTGCTCCTTATCAATTGATTAATGGCTCTTGCTCTATTTGACTTTATCAAGAATGAGTCATTAACTTTCTGCTCAGGAGTAGCTATATCTTCAATTTCTACAAGATAATCAAAATCCTTTCGAATGGCTGATTTCATCTTATAAGGTATCACTTCGAATAATACTCTAGGTTTATCTGGAAAATTAGCTGCTAAACCGAATGAATCTTTATTTCTAAAGAACAATCCATCTACTAGCATAGTTGGAAAAGAGGTTCTTGGTAATAAAATAATCCAAGCAGAAGTACTCGTTACTGCATACTCTTCACCCATTTGGCACCTAATTTCTACTTGACGATCATTAGGATCTTTTCTAGAATAATTCATAATATACGGATCTATTGCAGTAAGAACCTCATCTATATAGAACTCTTTCTTCTTCTTGTTGGCAAATTTACCCCAAATATAAAAACCAAGATATAACCCAATAAATACAAGCACAGGTAGAAGCATTACAAGGATTGATCCAAAGTTGAACAATTCTGAACTAGTCATGATAATTACCAGTATTATTCTAACCCTTCAGAGAAGAACACCTATTTTAATTCTTGGTTTTGTTATATCTTCATCTTGTCACTTTTTCTTCTGATAATGTCACGTCCCAGATCGATAAAAGCTTCATTAACATTTGTTCCTACAAGAGCACAAGTCGAATAGAAATCAACTAATTCAATATGAGGATATTTATCTTTGAAATTATCTACAAAAATCTTCGCTTGCTCGTTCCAAAAGTTATTTTGAGCTTCTTCCATCAAATCGTCTTTATTACCTAATACTAATATTGGAATTTTTTCCTTGATAGATGAATTAAGTTCTTTTAACCATCTCTCTAGATTAGCAAACGTTTCAGGGCGACTCTTGTCAAAAACTAGTAAGCCGCCTTCAGAACCAACATATTGTTTCTCTCTAAGTTTAGCATATTCTTCCTGACCACCAAGATCCCAGATTTGAAACATGATTTCAATATCTTCATCAATATGTTTATGGGAGGCTAGATCCACTCCAAGAGTGCTCATATAAACCTCATCAAGATGAAGTCCCATAAAACTTCTTTTTAAGGTAGTTTTTCCAGTAGCATAATCTCCGAGAAGTACTATTTTGACAGTTCCATAAACAGACATTACAATTAAAAGCTTAAATTGTTAGTTTATTAGGTTTTCTAATATTTTCTATTTCACGTACAATAAGACTAGATGAAAAGTTTAACAAGGTGTAATAAACTAACTATGTTGTATGCCTTTCACAGTAGTTTGCGGTGGTTTTTGGGGAGATGAAGGAAAAGGAAAGCTCCTCTCCTATCTAGCCTTGAAAGATGATCTTGAAAGCGTTGTTCGTGCTGGTGTTGGAACAAATGCTGGTCATACAATCGAATTTGAAGGACGAGAGTATAAACTTCGAATGGTTCCTTCTGGTTTTGTTAACCCTAGGGTAAGAATGCTAATTGGAGCTGGAGTGTTGGTAGATCCAAATGTCTTGTTCAAAGAACTCAAAGAAACTAAGACTGAGGATAGAATGGGTGTTGATTATCAATGTGGAATAATTGAGCAAAAGCACATAGAAATTGATTCTACTGATGCTCATCTAAAAGGGAAAATAGGTTCTACAGGCAGTGGTACAGGTCCAGCTAACATGGACCGAGCAATGCGTTCTCTCAAACTAGCCCGAGACATCCCTGAGTTACAACCATATCTAACCGATGTTAGTGTTGAAATTAATGATTCTTTAGATGAAGGAAAGAATGTTATGGCTGAGGGAAGTCAAGCTATTCTACTTTCTTTATTCCATGGCTCATATCCTTATGTTACTTCAAAGGATACTTCTGCAGCTGCAATTTGCTCTGACGTTGGTGTAGGTCCAACAAGAGTTGATGAAGTGATAGTTGTTATGAAAGCATTCCTCACTAGAGTTGGGACAGGCGATTTACCGGGTGAATTATCTGAAGAAGAAACAGTAAAACGTGGATGGACTGAATATGGTGCTGTTACTGGGAGATTACGAAGAGCTGCTCCATTCAATTACGATTTGGCTAAGAAATCAGTTAGACTTAATGGTGCTACTCAAATTGCTCTAACTAAACTTGATATTGTCTTTCCTGAGATAAGTAAATCAAATGACACTGATATGATCAAAGGAGATGTTGCTGAGTTTATTGATAAAATAGAAGAAGCCACCAAAATCAAAGTTGCCATAATTGGTACTGGCCCTTCTGCTGAGGACATCATAGATTTAAGAAATGCTATCTAACCGAACTGCATAATGTTTATATTAGATGAAATCTGTTTCTGAATCGAACAAGAGAATGACTAAGATTCCCTCCAAATTGCACCCAGATTATCAAGATGAATTTTTCCTAAATCTGGATAAAATATTAGTACCTATTGGAGGAAGACCGTTCGAATGTACAGGTTTAGAATTAGCTTTTTACATATCTCATGAATATGGAGCAAAATTGGACTTACTTCATATTGGAACTGATCCTGGTAGAAATATTGATGGTTATCTCAAAAAACTTCATAAGTTTGAAGTTGAACATGATCTGATTACATTAAAGAAACCTCATGTTTCCAAAGCTATTGTTGATTATTGGAAGAAAAATAGACACGATCTTGTCATAATGTCTGGGAAAAGACGACCGACTATTTTTGATAAAATGACCATTCCAAGTATATCTAATTCGGTGATACCACTAATTGAAACAGAGGTCCTTCAAATATTTCCTCCTACAATGCAAAAAGATTCTGACAAACTCAAGAATATTGCTGTACTATTACCCTATTCTAAAAGAGATCCATTTCTATTAAGGTGGGCATCCGCAATTGCAGCACCTCAAAAAGGTGCCAAAGTGAAAGTTTACCATATAGAACAAGTACCAGGGACAGTTCCATTGAGTGGGGCAGCTCAAGAAAAAATAATAAAGAAAGAAAAAAATGCTTTTAAAAAATATATTGAAGAATATGAGCAGGTTTTTGGACAGATAATCAAACCTAGCTTCATATTAGGTCATGGAGTTTTGCCTGCTCTAGAATCTATCTTTTTGAAAGATGAACCAGATTTAGTTATTATTGGTAGAACAAAAGAAAGGAATTTCTGGCAGAAAATATCCAAATGTCTTTCAAGTAAAATAAGAGATAAACTTCTAAATCCTGGAGTTTGTATTCATCATATGTCGGGATAAAAAGAGAGTGAATATATGAAATCTTGTTCTTTAGATGGGTGTATGGAAAGGGATTCTCTCCCCTTTAAATGCAAATTATGTGGTCAGATGTACTGTGCTAAACATCGACTACCAGAACAACATAATTGCATTCAAATAGGAATCTATCAAACAGATGAATATAAAAAAGCTAAAGTTTCAGCGCCTAGACCAGAAAAAAAGGATGAAGTAAAAATAAAGAGATATGGAGAAAGTATATATGGACCAAGAGATTCTGAACGAAAATCAATACAGCTTGAATCTCAAGATAGATTTATGATGAGGTCATCATTCTTTACACTCTTTGATTTGAAATCAGATTTTATTAATATATTAGTTGCTTCTTTATTGTTTAGTTTATTCTTAGGGACTCATAGTATAGTCACTAGATCAGTTTATCAAGGAATTCAATTAACACCTCTATATCTATATACAACACTACTCAATTTTGGTGTTACAGTTTTTATTTTCTCAGGATTCTATGCTGTTCAAAAAATGGTTGCAAAACGCATGAAATTAAGATCAGGTGTTACATTATGGCTACAAGGGATTCTTCTTGGTTTGTTCAGTATTTTTGTACCTATTTTCGTTGTTCCTGCTTTTCTTGTTTTCAGAGATTTCTCTGGAGGTGATAGAGAAAGAGGAATTGTAGCGCTTAGTGGTATTATTTGGATGCTGTTCTGGTCAATTGTTTGTTTAGTATTTATGTTTGCAAATGGATTTGGGGTCGTATGGTTATATGCTCTGAAAGATATACCTATGTTTTTGCTGCTTTTTTCATTCTTTACTCTATTACCATTTGGTATTTTTACAGGTCGATATATTGCGAGATGGAATAGGAAAATATCCTGGAGTCTTTTAGCTTTTACTTTTGCTTTATTCATTGTTTATCTAGTAAAATCCTCCAGAATGGTTCCGATATATTAAAGTAAAAATGAAGATTACCCAAAGAAATATAAATTCCATTCTGATTTTTTTTTCATTCAGTTGTGGTACAAATGGCAAAAGACCAAACCACGGATACTAACGATGTAAAAATCCAGTTATCTAAAGAGCTTGGCTTAAAGGAAGCTCTAGGTATCGCAGTTGGTGCTCTTATTGGTGGAGGTGTTTTTAGTGTGCTAGGTATAGTAATCAATAACACAGGTCCAATGGCATTTTTATCATTCATTCTAGCAGGTATTGTAAGTTCCTTTACTGCTTACAGCTATGTTCATTTAGCCTTGAGATATCCTAAAGCTGGTGGAGCTTTTATTTATGCTCAACAAGCTTTCAAGAAGAAATGGTTTTCAGGTTTCTTAGGTATAATTCTATGGTTTGGATATACCTTCTCTATTAGTCTTTATGCTATGACATTTGGGAGATATTTGGGAGAGGTTTTACCTATTTTTGGAGAAAAAGTTCTTTGGGAGTTTCATCCCCCTTTTGGTGCATTTGATTATACAGTAACTTCATCAGCTTTTATTTATCAGCTAATTAGTATACTTTTGTTTATTGGGCTTAATATGCTTGGAGTTAAAGAATCGAGTAGAGCACAAAACTTACTTGTTCTAGCAAAAGTATCAATTTTGGTTTTTTATATCATTACCGGTATTTTTGCAGTTCAAAAAACTAATTTCTCCCTTTCTAATACTTTTGGTCAAACAATAATACCGGTAATTACGAGGGCGGTCCTTATTTTTGTTTCCATGGAGGGTTTTGAAATTCTCTCTAACTCTGTTGAAGAGATGAAGAATCCAGAAAGAGATTTACCCATTGGGATGTATCTCTCTATTATTATTGTACTCATTCTTTATGTTTCTGTAGCAGTTATAACTGTAGGAATATTAGGTTCAGATGTTGGAGAAATGGGAGAAGTAATTCTAACTCATGCAGCTCGACAATCATTTCTGAAGGAAACAGGTGCGATTATTATGGCAATTGCAGCAATTATTTCAGCTGCATCAGCAATTAACGCTACCTTAATGGGTTCTTCTAGATTATCCTACATGCTTTCTCATGAACGAATAATACCAAAGGCATTTGCTAAAATAAGTCCAAAAACAAGAGTTCCAATGAGAGCGATAATCATTTCAGGAATTCTAAGTATGATTTTTGTTTTGTTATTCAGTTTAGAAGTAGTTGCTATGGCAGCAAGCGTCATTTTCATGATAATTTTTGGAGCTGTGAATGCTTCTGGAATCAAACTTCTGGAAGGGAAAAAGAGAATAGTTAGTGGAATTGGCATTATTCTAATTATATGTTATTGGATAATTTGGGTAATAACTTTCATCAATCCCAATATAGTTTAGCTGAACTTCTTTAGTGAGATCTCCTTTTCATGTAAATTATCAGAAATAAAATCTGACAAATGGAATTAAGCATATTTTTCTCTATTTGAGAATTCCTTCGTAAGAATGCAATTTTTATAGAAGTCTCTTTTTTCTAGATATTACATGTATAAATTAATTGATTTGTTTGAAGCAACACAAAAAGAAAGAAATAATTTCTTCTTGCTTTTTGAAGCACTTCCAGAAAAAATATGGTATGGAAAGCTGGAAGAAGAATTGTGGTCACCAGAGAATACATTTAGGCATCTTCTTTCATCAATCACTTGGTTAAAGAATTATTTCCCAGGTTTGGAAATCGAAGACAGTCCTCATGGTCTTAAATATGGTACTAAACCGGAAGGAAAGGTTCCTCTGGAAGAAATGAAAAAGGAATTTGAAAGAATTACATCCAAACTTAAGAGTGGAATGGAAAAACTAACACCTGAACAAGAGGAAGAGGAAATAGATTCAGGTTTTGGAGTAAACACTCGAGCAAAATTAATTGCTGGAATGTTATTGCATGAGCATACACATTTTGGTCAAATCGTTTCTACAATGAAGAGAGTAGGAGGTTATTCCGATCAAGATTTACGAGAAAAACTTATATCAGCATTAAAAAAACAGAAAGAGTAGATGTAGAAGTATGTCAGAAAAGAACTCAACAATCATTGAAATTGTAAACATTCTAGAAGCAGGTAGTTGTCCCTACGGACATGAAATAGGAGATAAGTTTGAATATCCCGAAGAAAGGGGAAAAATCTGCGCAGCAGCTTTCAATTCTATATATCCTTATGCTCTAGGAATCAGCATGAACTCAAATTTTCCTTGGGAAGAGGATCCGAACTC
>JAGLOH010000020.1 GCA_023139025.1 Candidatus Heimdallarchaeota archaeon
CCTCTATATCAAGGACGAATTACCGCCAAAGAATTAGTTAAAGCAGGGATTACAACTACTCAAGTTGTTGATAGTGCAATGAGATGGGTTTTGAATAGGCATGATGTTGACATCATAATTACTGGAGCAGATGCAATTACAAGTCAAGGTACAGTCATTAATAAAATAGGAACACGTTTATTAGCTCTTGCTGCTAAAGAAATGGACATACCATTTTATACAGCGATTAATCTCCTAAAATATGATCCTGAAACGAGTATTGGCAAACTATCAGAAATAGAAATGAGAGCAGGAACAGAGATTTGGGAAAATCCTCCAGAAGGATTGAATTTTCTAAACCCTGCGTTCGAAACTGTTTCCTCAGATTTGATTGATGGTATAATAACAGAATCGGGTGTTTTTTCACCTTCAATAGTTTATATGATAATTAAAGAGAAGTATCCTTTTATGATAATCAGTGAGGATACATAGAACATTTATGATTAATTTTGGTGACAAATATGAAAGATAAATATAAAGAATTACTAGTTGCTCGTTATTATGTCGAGCATGTTAAGTCAGTCCAAGTGGCTGCAGAAGAAATATGTGATGAAGAAAGCGTTGGTACATGGACCAAACTTACTACAATTGAAAACACAGAGATAGACATCATTCCTAGATTAAGAGCTGAAATTCTGGATACCAAGGTTATTGGTGACCACGAAGGATATCAGAGTGGAGAAGTATTAATTGGATTTAAGACAGAAACTTTTGATACAGAAGCAGGAATTACAAGCATTTTGTCCATGTTAGCTGGTAACCTATTTGGTTTAGGAGCACTTCGCAATATACGATGGGTTGATGTAGAATTTCCCAGAAGTATTGCAGAAAATTTTCCAGGACCAAAATTTGGAGTACAAGGAGTACGTAAAATCTTAGGTACTGACAAAGGTGAATTTCCAAATCGTCCTCATTTAGGAACAATAGTTAAACCAAAAATGGGATTAACTGCAAAAGAATGGGCTCAAGTAGCTTATGAAGCAGCTATTGGTGGTGTAGATTTTATCAAAGATGATGAAAATCTAAGTAACCAACCTTTCTGTCCAATAGCAGATAGAACCGTTGCAGTATTAGAAAAGATGGATCAAGTGAAAGAAGAAACAGGAAGAACTGTAATCCATGCAGTGAATGTAACTGCAAAACATGATGTCATGTGGAGAAGGATAGAGGAAGCTATTGATAATGGGGCTAAATGTTTGATGATAGATGTTATTCTTACAGGATTTCAAGAATTGGCTCAAATGGCAGCTGATCCAAGTGTGAAATTACCTATTCATGTTCATAGAACTATGCATGCAGCTTTTACTCGTAATCAATTACATGGTATATCCATGTTACCTGTGTCGAAGATAATCCGTATGGTTGGTGGTGACCAATTGCACATAGGATCGTATGGCCAAGGTAAAATGGATACAGAGTTAGATCTTGAGCTTCAAATTAAAGATGCTATGCTTAATCCCATGTATGAGTTTAAACAAACTTTTCCTGTTGCATCCGGTGGTCTTTATCCAGCTAAAATACCTAATTTGGTAAAACATGGTGGTAATAACCTCATAATTCAAGCTGGTGGAGGTATTCACGGACATCCTGACGGTACAAGAAAAGGTGCAATGGCAATGAAACAAGCACTAGATGCTACACTAAAGGGTATTTCCTTAGAAGAATACGCTAAAGAACATGTAGAGCTTGCTAGATCCCTTGAGAAATGGGCCAATTAAGATTTTTCTAATTTCTTTTTTTTCTTTTTTCTAATAATCTTTAATAGCACAAAAAGCCATAATTGAATTTATGTTGGGTAACTATATTGAAGTTAATGGCATAAATATGTTCTATATTGAAAAGGGAAAAGGTCATCCTTTAATCCTCCTTCATGGAGGGATATCTGTTGCAGAGGATAATTGGAAAAATCAGTTAGATTTTTTTTCTCAACATTTTAGGGTTATAGCTCCAGATAGTAGAGGACATGGGAGAACAGATAATCCTACCGAAGAGTTTAGCTACAGGCTTATGGCTAATGATATAGCGGCACTTATCCAAGTATTAGAATTAGAAAAACCTCTAATTATTGGTTGGAGTGACGGAGGTCAAATTGCTTTAGAAATTGGCATACATTATCCTGATTTAACAAAAGCTTTGGTTGCGGGTGGAGTGCTAAGTGAAATTACTGATTATTATACTTCTACAATGAAAGCTTGGGGAATAGAAGGACCAGGAAAAGTCAATATTGGGAAACTAAGAGCGGTAATTCCTCAGTTTACTAAAGTATTACCAAAAATTCACTCAGCTGTATATGGTGATGAATATTGGAAAAAACTACTTCAAAATATCTCAAAAATGTGGTTAGATCCTTCAGAATTTCCTAAAAAGAAAATTAAACAAATTGACATACCGGTATTAATTCTTACAGGAGATCGAGATTCAGCTATTTCGATTAAAGAATCTGTGAGGATGTATAAGTTAATTCCAAAAGCTGAGCTTGCAATTATTCCAAAAGCTGATCATGATGTCTATGAAACAAAACCTGATTTATTTAACAGTATAGTATTGGAATTCTTAATGAGACATAAATGATGAATTGAATTCAAATTATGTATTTTATAATTGGGGGATTTATGTTTAACAATCTAAAATACACACTGATTTGTCCTCTATGATGTATGCTATGCTCAATCATTTCCAACAGTAATTCTGCTTTAGTTGCGGGCCGACTAAAATTGGTTATAACCTCTTTGAGTTTATCCGCGGAAAGTTTTTCTAAAAATACACTAAACTTTTGTGTTATGCTTTGGTAAAGATTAACAATTTCAGGAATTGTATTCAATTCCACAAGGTTGTATGGAAGTGCTTCCCAATGATCATCCATTATCCCTCGAATATAATATTCTAAAGAACGAATGATGTGTAAAATTACTTCCCCTAAAGGTCTGATGCCTTTTGCAGGGATTTTGAATAGTATACTATCTGGTTTTATTTCATTTTTATCCACTAAATCTTCAAAGGATTCTCCACTGAATTCCTGAAGAGTCTTCAAATATAGTTCTGTCTCTTTCAGATGTCTGAGAATTGCGTTTTTAAGAAAAGCTTCCAACATATCATAAACCTCATAGAAATTGTGGTAATTATCTAATTAAAATTCTGACAATTTAAAACAATTATTGATTCACCAAAAGGATGCAAAAAAATCAATTCACGAACAGAAAGATTAAAAATATAAATAGAACAGATGAAAGTAGTAAAAATACGCTAATAGTCTAGTGGCAGGACTTCGCCCTTCCAAGGCGGGAACCCGGGTTCAAATCCCGGTTAGCGTACCAAATCTTTTTCATATTTCACATTTTGATACATTGTTTTTAATCATCATCAAACAGAAAAGATAAATATTGCTTCTAGAATACAACCTTGCTCGTGCTCGTGTAGTCTAGTTGGTAGGACTCAGCCCTGCCACGGCTGGAACCCGGGTTCGAATCCCGGCGCGTGCACCATTTAATTTTTTCTTATAACCCCTAATAAACAAAAAAATGTAATACTGACGAGTCTTCTCGGTCATATTTGCGTTGTTATGTTAGTTATCGAAAGCTTCTCTGAGAATATATGGATGAACATTATATTATTAATATTGATGAAGAAGATGATAATGTTTCTAACCGTAAAGAGCCAAACACATTTGATAGTGACGATATGGATAAAGAACTTGAAAAATTATTGGTGAATCAATCAGGTTCTTCTGACCGCTTTTCAAGTAGTTCTGTTGATTCATACATTCAACAGGTTCTCAAAACAAATAGAATTCTAGCTATTGGTATAGGTGGTGCAGGTTCTAATGCCATTAACAATATTGTAACTCGTGGAGGAATTATTGGGGCAACTACTGTAGCTGTTAATACAGATGCTAGACATCTTCTAAGTACTCAAGCTGATCGAAAATTGCTTTTAGGCAGAGAATTAACTAATGGAACTGGTGCAGGTAATGATCCGAACATAGGTCGAGCAGCAGCTGAAGAAAATGAGGAAGACATGAGAGAGTTAGTTAGAGGAAATGATCTTGTTTTTGTTGCTTGTGGTCTAGGAAAAGGTACAGGAACTGGAGCAGCACCATATATTGCAAAAATTGCTCAAGATGAAGGATGTTTAGTTGTTAGTGTTTGTACTTTACCTTTTGCATCAGAAGGACAATCAAAAATGGATGCAGCTTTGCTAGGTTTAGATGAATTAAATGAACACTCTAATACCATTATTGTGGTTCCAAACGAAAAACTACTGATGTATGCTCCAGATTTTACACTCTGGGACGCATTTAAACTGGCTGATGATGTTCTGATTAATGCTGTTGTTGGACTAACTGAATTAATAGTACTCCCTGCAAGAGTTAATGTCGATTTTGCTGATACCAAGAAGATATTGAGACGCAGTGGTCCTGCAGTCATTGGTGTTGGACATGGAAAAGGTGAAAATCGAGCTATACAAGCAATAACTAATGCATTATCAAATCCCCTACTTGATATAGATATTACTTCATCAACAGGTGCGCTTGTTAATATTAAAGCTAATAAGAACATATCAATGACTGAAGTTGATACCATTACAACTATGATTACAGATCAAATCAATCCAAAAGCAGAATTTGTTTGGGGTTGTAATATTGATGAAGTCATTCCAGATGATGAACTAGCAGTAACCGTGGTAATTGCTGAAGTAAAATCCTCGTACTTAACTAAAATTGATGATATATCTATCGAAGCATTATGGAGAGATTAAGTAAACTCTTCCCCCCAAAATTATTTTGGGTTTTTATGCTCTTTTCTATATATATTATTAGATACTATGTCAAAATTTCAAATCCACCACACAGAGGATTTCATTACATTAGAATCTGATAATCAAGCAATTTCAGTTATTGGTTTTGCATTATCTAAGATGGAAGAAGGAGTTCTCACACAACTTTCGAAAAGAATAACAAATTATTTTGATTCTTTTGGTTATTCTTACGTTATTCAAATGACTGAAACATCAATGAAACTCTACTTGATCATTTCAGCACAGAATGTAGGTGAAGTAATAGGCGAAGTATCAAATCTTCTAGATAAGATGCAAAAAATTACCCCAGTAAGTCCATTTCTGGTTATATCACAAATAAACCACCACAATATTGCTGAAAGCTTGCAAGAAAGCTATTTCTCTCCAGTTCGGAAAACATCAGAATCCCGAATTATCAAAATGGGAAAGAAATACATGGTTTTCTCTTCTATAGTTTTTTCAGGAGAAGAATCTAATCAATTTACAAGATATTTTCAAGATTTGCTAACATTTGAACATTGCAATCTAAATCTAAGTTCAAGAATTCTTAAGAAAGGAAAAAATAAAACTGGGAAACACAAAAAAGGGATTTTATTAACATACAGTTCTCCAGAATTTGATAGTTGTATAGAATATTTACAGCAATTGAGAATAATATCTCTACAATATAAAGAAAAGATGGTGTTTTCGATACGATTTCATTCCTTAAATGAAATAAAACGCAGTAAAATCCTCTTTCTTCTGGGATTACCTAATAAGTCAGAAATGCAGCTTTCTTGGGATTCATATTTCAATATTGAGAAATTTATACCTTGTATAAAACCAGATTTAAAGAAAAGAAAGAAACCAATGAAATCCATACGTAAAAAGGAAATTCCCCATTATAATAAAAATAGATTATTTCCTCTTTTGAAGAGTGTAAGATTACCGGTCTTTATGAGAAGGAAAACAAATCTTGATCAAGAAATTAAGAAAGAACCAACAATTGTCATAGCAATGGAACAAAAAGAAATGGAGAATGAAGGGGAATCTATACTTGATTCTGAAAGAAACACAGAGGAACAAGGTACAATATTCCCCTATGGTCAGGTTGTTTCTGAAAGAGAAATGGAAAAACTAATCAAGAATATTCCTCCTCCACCGCCTTAGAGATTAATCTTTTTTCTTCAAATTATCATTATTTCAAAAATAAAGTGAAAAGAAATGTTGATAAGGTAATTTTTTCTCATCCAGTAAGGAAGAAACAACATGTCTAATGAAAAAACACCTCACCTACGTACAAGGAAGAGAAAAAATCGAAGAAAAAAGTTTCAGGTTTTGTCTCAAGAGGATTTCAAAGCACAAATTGTTTCTTTACTCATAAAAGCAGATAAAATTATTTCAGAGGATATGGAAAAAGCCCAGCAATTTGCTAAACAAGCACGTAAAATCCAAATGAAAACTAGAATAAAATTCCCTCCAGAATGGAAAAAACGATTCTGTAAACATTGTAAAGCATTCCTTTATCCCGGGATTAATAGCCGAGTTAGACTTTCATCTACAAACAAAGTGATTGCCATCAAATGTAACCACTGCAACAAGTATACTAGAATACCCTACTATAGAAATAAGGAGGTTAAGAATGGACAACATCATTAACAAAATACGTCATGGACCTTCAAAAATGCGTATTGGAAAAAAGGGAATTACTGAAAACATCATTCAAGAAATAAAGAATGTACTGAAAAGAGATAAGGTAATCAAGATAAAATGCTTACAAGTTGTTCCTTCAGAATCTGTAAAGAATATAGCAGAAAACATATCTAAAATAACAAATAGTAGAATTGTGGAAGTTCGAGGAAAAACAATAATTTTAGCTCTGCAAGGCATTGAATGAAACTAGAGAGTTGTGTTACTTGG
Organism: Candidatus Heimdallarchaeota archaeon; assembly: GCA_023139025.1. Lineage (GTDB taxonomy): Archaea > Asgardarchaeota > Heimdallarchaeia > Heimdallarchaeales > Heimdallarchaeaceae > UBA460. Next base: position 6,733 of record JAGLOH010000020.1, read on the forward strand.
TTTATATCTTTGTATGTATTGACTTTGATAGGGATTATGCACTACCAATCAAAAATAGTAAACATGCTATTAGCTATCCGCTTAAAGATCAACCAAATGAAATTCTCAGAGACCCAAAATTATCAGTTTCTCTTAAGGGAACACTTGATTGTTTTGAACCCTTTATCAATTGTTTAACTGATTTCAACATCCCTTCAACCTATTATTTTGAAGCAAGAAGCTTGAAACTATTAAAAGAAACTAATTCAAAATATGTCTCTCTTCTTAAAAAGCAAATATTTGAACATGGAGTACATGGTTTTGATCACGAGGATTTGACTGGTGAAGAAACAGGAATAAGTTTGAACAGAGACGATGAATCACACATTATCAAGAGGGCACAAGCGGAAATTGAATCTATTCTAGATACGAAAGTATATGGATTTAGAGCTCCTTATATGAAATACACCGCTAATACATTCGACATATTAAATGAACTAAACATTAGGTATGATAGTTCTTTGTATGTAGAAGCTGAAGCGGCTATAAAACCATATAAAATAAAGGGAAACCTTATGGAATTCCCTGTTATCAAAACACCAAAACAAAGTAGAATGGAAGGGATGTATACCTATCTTTGGCCTTTGTTCGAAGGCAAAAGAAAAGAAGAAGATGTCATAAGTAATTACCTTCAACTTGTTAAGAACTCTCAATATGATGATTCATATATTTCGATTAATCTTCACTCTTGGCATTTTTCATACAATATCTCTCAAGGAAGATATCTTTCGAAAATGGAAATTCAAGAAAATGTTCGAATCTTTGGGAATCTCATAAGTAAACTACAAGAAACTGGAAAAATAACACTATCAACGCCAAAGAAGTGGCTAGAAGAAAGGTAATTTGTTCGAATCTATCCCTAGAGTTTTTCTTATCTGTTTAACACCTTTAAAAGAAGCAATTTGCTGGATTTCATCTAAAATTCTCTTTTCCCAACAATGCACTAAATCCTTAAAATTATCTTCTGTCTCTTCCTTAACTTGGAATAATGACAAATTCTCTTTGATAGTATCATGCAATTGGGTTGAAAGAGATTCTCTGAAATATGTCTCATAAACAAGAAAATCGAGAATGTTTCTCATGATAAGAACCATACTTTTTGTTTGTTTAGAATCTAAAGAAAATTTCAACAAATTAATTAAATCAGTACCAATTTCAAGAAAAACTGAATTGTCTTCACACTTCATAATAGGAAAATTTGATATTTGGTTTGTTCTAAAATCGTACAGGTTGTATACTTTTTTGTTCATTATTCTACTATAATGGGAAAGTAGTTCTGAATTTAGAACTGTCAAGAGATAAAACCACCCTATTTCTTTAGTAAAAGTGTCTTGAATAACCAAACTAATGACATCGGTTTCATTAATCGTAGGGGGAGATTCTGAGCCAAGCAAAGCAAATTTATTACTATCTGCTTGATATGGACAAACAATTTTGGGTATGTTTTCAATTAATTTCAAAGATCTATACGCAGCATAGTCGTAGAAACTCTTCAGACCATACTTCTTCTGTGTTTTTTCAAGAGTTCCTTTGAAATTAAGCAGATATTTCTTAATGTTTGGATAATCCATTATATCCTTGTCTTTTAGAAATATCCAAAATTCATCTCTTGTTCTCCAATGATAAGGAGAGATGTCACTATTCTTGATCAGATGTTTTAAACAGTCTTTTTCTTCCTCCTCTAATTTTACTGTTAGATTATTTGCTCCTATATATACTAAATTTGATATCTGTTTTAATTTGAAAATCCTATTATTTCCAGTTGAACATCCTTTACCAATTTTACAAATTCCTGAAAAATTTCCGTATTTCTTATCATCTCCTAAATGATAATCAGCTCTTTTACTAATCTGGGTTATAATAGGATTCATTTCAAAAACCCATTTTTTTTCTGAAAGGCTTGACTGACGTATTTTTGTGTGTTTCAATCTGGTTTTATTGATAGATTGTATGGAAGAATCATCTTGAGCAAAATAAACATCAAATGGCAAGTTTCTTGGTTTAGATTTCCGTAGGATAACAATAGCGGTATCTACTCCCAATTTATTTTCAGTTGATGAAAAAAGAGTTCTATTACTTCTAAAGTCAATAATTTCAAGTATTTCAGAATTTAATAATATGTGATTCCTCAATCTATTGCTGTCATTGCCCTCAAGCCAGTACCTAGGTGTAATGAAGGAAACTATGCCTTCGGAATTACATAGATCTAGACCCCTTTCCCAAAAAACATTAGATATATCCCCATTAGGATTATATGTACTATAAAGTTTGGAATATGCTTTTCTTCCAGAAAGATTCATACGTTTTACGTTGATATAAGGTGGATTTCCAATTACTACATCAAAACCACCCATCTTGGATACTTCGGGAAAGATGTGATTCCAATTTAATTGGGTTTCATTTCCCAACCACATATTTACTTCTTCTCTGTTACTAGAGGGAATTCCATTAAGAACCGATTTTCTATAATTCGAGAAACTAGAACAATTCTCTGTTCTTTGCTCAAAAGGAAGGCCAATTAAGCTGTTTCCTACTCTGAAATTAAAAGTGGGTAGAATGATTTGCTTTTCCTTTAGAAGCTTAAGAGCTTTTTCAGCGAATTTTAGCTTTGCCAATTCAGTTGAAACTGATGACAAATCTGTCCCATAAAGATTATTGGAAATAATTGAATCTATTATGAATTTCTCAATATCTCTTTCTGTGAAATCTTCTAAAGAAGATTTTCTTTTAATTTCATCTTCCAGAACTGAAAAAGTAGTTTTGTATAGTGAAAAAAGATAATCGAAGCTGTGTAGAAGAAAAACCCCCCAACCCATTGCAATATCGCAAATTGTGAAATTGGGTAATATTTTGTTAAACAGAATAGAAAATATTGCAGAATCTTGTTTACGTTTTAACTCATTAAAATCTTTGAATAGTCTCTTAGACACCAATTTGTTAAGTTTGTTTAGGAGAGATTGAGAGATGGCTTTTTCAACTATGTATTGTGCAACAAAATCGGGAGTATAATAACTACCTGTCTTTTTTCTACCATTGGATACTAAGGATTTGTCTAATTTCTCTTGTATCACTTGTATATCTGTTTCAACTTGATGTAGGAAATACTCGTTTACGAGATTCAAACAAATCATTTCCACATTTAATTAATCCTTTTTCTCTTTTTCGGATGGTTTTTGCATGTGAATTAATAAAAGTTAAACTAATTGCTAGTTCACCAAATTGAAGTCATTTAATTATTCCAGAAATTAACGATATGTAAGAATTTTAGATATCTTTGCTGAAGCACGTTCCATATCTAAGAACAACAGACCAAGTTTTGTATCAGTGGTTGCGCTTACTGTTAGAACCGCATTCTCTCCTGCTTGCATGGAAACAATATGACCATTGTCTCCCTCTACAAAAATTTTCTTTAGTAAACCTTTGTTAAGTTCTGTAGATACTCTTTCTCCTAAAGAAAGCATAGCTGCAGTCATTGCAGCAAATCTAGTTTCTTCTACTCTCTCTAGAACTAAAGATACCAATGGAAGTCCCTCTAGAGATACTACAGCTACGTCTACTATCCCTATTGATCTAAAACGTAATTCATTGATACATTCCATAAGTTCTGCATTGATTGATTCCATTCCATATTGTGAACTATAAATTGACAATGTCTATCACTGACTTACTAATAAAATTGCATTCACACATAAAAAGGCAACAAAAAAAAGAGGAAACCAGGTATCGTTTACTTCTTTTTCTGAATTTCTTTTGAAAGTTTGTTAGTCAAATCACTAATTATTTTCTTCCTTTCACCAAGATCAACTGGGAATGGCAAGACCTCAGTTGGTGTTGCAAGCTTAAGAATATCATCTGTTGTGGTGACTTTATTACGATTGATTGAACGGTAGTTGTCAATAGCTCTGAAGTATGCATCTGGTTCATAAATGAAAAGAGAACCAGGTCCTACAATAATTACAGCATTTGATTCCCGGATACACCATGCTGGGTGAGCTGAATTGTTAAAACTTTCAACTACAGTGATATCTGAGTGTTCTTTCACATAATCAAACGAAGTCTTAGTAGCGTCTGCATAAAACTTATCATTCAAAGAGTAGAACTCTTGATCATTTTTGAAATATTTGATCTCTTTTGCTTCTTCTAGAATTGGATCTGTAAGAGTTTGATCATTCCAAAACTTCTGGTTCTTATAGATAGGCTCATTCACTAAAAAGCAAGATTCAATTTCAGATTCTGATTTATAAATTGTAAAACGTTGCATTAAAGAAACACTATCAGAATAGCGAGAGAAAAGTGTGTTAATTGACCCTTCTTTATAGAAATTGTACGGTAACGCTTGAGTATTAAGTTTGTGAACAGGATTTGCCAAAATTGTAGGAATTTCTGCAGAAGAAGGTTCCAGTAATTCAACAATATCTAAAGAAACTAAATTGCCATGGTTCTTGACATTATCCTTTATTTCTTCATAGTGAAAGAATAAATTATTTCCACTTAGAGGCTTAAAGGGTGCCGTTTTCATCGAAAAATCGTTTTCAAAAGAAGAGATAATTTCTTTTGCAAAAGTAGTTTTTCCTGAATTATATTCAAATAGGCCTCCAATGAAAACTATGAATGTCATTGTAATTACCTACAACAATAAAATAAGCAGTGTTGATATATGTTTCGAAAGCGTAAACATGATATCAGTCCAAATAAGATAACAAAAGAGGAATATTGAGAGCAAGTATGTGTTCAGATTGAAATTATACTCTAATTTCACTGCTCTTATAGAAAACTATCAACCGTTCTTTGAAATATTCTCTCAACTTCTCTATAACATCATCAATTTCTTCTTGCTTATCTTGATATTTTGATTCCTTCCACTCAATGTAGTGTTCATAAGCAATAGAATTTTTGGATTTAGTGTCTTTTACTAGTTTTTCTCTGTATAGCAATATTGTATCTCCCTTAATTTTGATAGAATTATAGAATGGCTCATGTTCTATTTTTTCTTCTTGACAGATTTTAGTAATCACATCATAAACCATAATAATCACAATTTTTCAGACATTTTATTCAACTACTGTCTGCTTTTTTCTCGTCTTTAAACATATAAATCGCTATAATACCTAAAGAATATAGACAACAGAAATTAGAAAAATATTTAAGTCTTAATTACCTTGTATAAGCAGATGCAAAAGAAAGCTATGTATACCTTTTATGTGACTGGAGAAAAATATGAGGAAATATTACCCTATGTAATAAAGTCTCGTGAAATTAACAACGAACTTATTGAGAAATACTTAAACATAAAATTAGAACCTTTCGAAAAAGAACTATATGAACAACCAAGATGGGGAGATTGGATTGATGGATGGAGTGCAGAAATTTCTGAAAAGATACCTGAAGATAAAAAAGGTTTAATTTCAGAGATTACTGTAGTTGAAGCATATTTTAAGAAAAAAAATGAAGAAAAAGAAACTGAAGGTCAAGAGGTTATTGTAGCATATTTTGATACTCATCCTGAAAGCAGAGAAGGTGAATCAGTTTCTTGGGGAGGAGAAATAGGAAAAATACTTACTCAACTAGATAAGAATGTAGATTTTGATTTTTATCACTTTATAGGATTTGAAACAGAAGAAATTGTTGGAAGTTTTAAGAAAATATCTGAGAAATGGAATATTGGGGATGTAAGCTCAGAAAAGAAGCAAAGTAATGGATTATATAGGCTTATTCAAACAATTCTTGGCTTTATTGATATTATTCTAGTTGTGCTATTCATATTATCTGCTACACAGATTATCTGTGATTCTTATGCGTGCCTTTTTCCAATTTTTGGAATCCTAATATTACTGGGTATTAGCAGTATTATTTCAATAGTTATGTGGGTTCTATATCGCAAAAAAAGGAAAAACGAAGAGGCATTAAAGGAAGTTTAAACTAATACAAAATAGAGTTTGGAGCGGAGTGGGTGATTTGAACACCCGTCCAGAGTTTTGGAAATAAAACAATCATGGAAAATATAACTCAACTACACGAATAGGTTCACATATAGTTTTTTAATAATTTCAGTTTATTATCAAATAGGATATTAAAATTCCTTAGAAGAGTGAAAAACCATGACAAATTTGTTAGAAGATATTGATGAAATCCTACTAATGGGACCAGGACCTTCTTGTGTCCATCCGGATGTATATAAAGCCCTCAGTCGTTTCACTTTGGGTCACCTAGATCCACATTTTATTAAAATAATGGATCAGATTCAAGTATTACTACAAAAATTATTGAATACCAATAATAGATTGACAATTCCAATTTCAGGAACAGGATCTGCTGGGATGGAAACCTGTTTTGTTAATTTGATTGAGCCAGAAGATAAAGTCTTAATATTAATAAATGGGATTTTTGGAAAACGAATGCGCGAAGTAGCTACGCGTTTAGGTGCTGATGTGGACATTATAGAATTTGAATGGGGGACACCAATTGACTCTAAACAAGTAAAGGAAAAACTAGTAAGTAATTACTATAATCTCATTGCAATGGTTCATGCAGAAACCTCAACTGGAGTAAAAAATCCGGTCGAGGAGATATCACATATAATTAGAAACACTGAAAGTTTATTCTTGGTAGATGCAGTTACAAGTCTCGGGGGAATTGAGGTTAGAGTTGACGATTGGGGGATTGATGCCTTGTATAGCGGATCTCAAAAATGTCTATCAGTACCCCCCGGTTTAGCTCCTGTTAGCTTTTCGGAAAAGGCTTTATTAAAGATCAAACATAGGAAAACCAGAGTTCCAAACTGGTATTTAGATATGAGTTTGATTGGAGAATATTGGCAAAAGGATCACAAACGAGCATATCATCATACAGCACCAATAAATATGTTATACGCACTATATCAAGCACTCTTACTCTTCTTTGAAGAAGGAGCGGAAAAAGTATTTCAACGGCATGCAGAATGCCATAACAAATTAAAAGCAGGATTAGAAGAACTAGGGTTGAAATTGTATGTTGAAGATAAGTATCGTCTTCCAATGCTTAACGCGGTATCCATTCCAGAAGGTATTGACGAAGCAGAAGTTAGAAAAAAACTGCGGCTTGAACATAAAATTGAAATTGGTGGGGGTTTAGGACCATTAGAAGGCAAGATCTGGCGAATTGGGTTAATGGGATATACTGCGCAACCAGAGAATGTTGAAAAATTCCTTGCTGCGTTGAAGAGTGTTCTGTAAGTCTTTTTCCAGCTTCATAACATGCGATGAATGGCGACTTTGCTATCAGAAATGCTTTAAAATAGAGTTTGGAGGGGAGACGGAGACTTGAACCCCTCACATTTCTTTTTCTAAAATGGTGAAGCTAGCTATAGAAAAGGGTTCTCATCGACTAAAATGTTATCTTGTGTATAACTAGCTTCAAAAAAGATATCATAATTCCCCTTATAAACTCACTAAAAATTGAAATTTCCTTAAATTAGAAAAAAAGACTTCACCCGAAAATATCATCAAATTTGACTGCAGACCAATCTATTAAGCTGAAAATTAGTGCAAAGATTATAGCAAAAATAACGATAGCAATACCAATAAGTAGAATCTCTTCTAGAATGGGGCCTCCTCTTTTCTTTGATCTTAAAGTCTTAAGAAATTCAATTATGAACATCTTTCTCAATATAGAAATGCAAAGTTTTTATTTAAACCCAACAAGATTCAGATATTGTAGATATGATTTTACTCAGTTTATAAATGAATTTTCAGATTATAATACAGATAATGAGAAACACAACTAGAAACATGTTATTGGTGTTAATATTCTTCTGTTTTACCAGTTCTTTAGCTATTG
>JAGLOH010000200.1 GCA_023139025.1 Candidatus Heimdallarchaeota archaeon
ATATACCAAATGAATTTGCAAGAAGAGAAGGGATTGATGTTCCTTTAACTTCCAAGACAATGACTCATATCTTATCTAGTATGAAAAATATGAAACGCGCAATAATTGATCTTAAAGGTAATAAGAAAGATTCAAGAAATGCTATTGAAGAAAGTGAGTTCATAGATCTGGAAAGTTTCATTAAATCTCTCAAAATCTCAGGTATAGGTTATACTAAAGTCCCTCGCGAGTATATATTTTTCAAGAAAGCTGTTGCTTATGAAAATGCTATTGTCTTAGCTATGAATATGGATAAAGAGAAAATTAGTACAGCACCTAGTAAAAAAGCATTGAAAAATATCTGGCAAACTTACGATGGTCTGGGTGTAGCAGCGAATAAAATAGCTCGATATCTAAGAAAAAAAGGATTTGCTTCTCATGCTTCTCACCCTCTCGGTGGAATTGTTCTCTATCCTCGTTTGGCAGAAAAAGCAGGTATGGGGGCTTTTGGAAAAGCAGGGATTCTAATTACTCCTATAAATGGGCCTACTTTGCGCTTAGCAGCTGTATATACTAATATTGAAAATTTACCCTTGAATGAAGGGAATGAACATCTCTGGGTGAGAGACTTCTGTGAGCAGTGCAATAAATGTATCAAAGCATGTCCTCCTGGTGCAATATATAAAGAAGCAATAGAGCATGATTCTGGTAGAGTTACCCACATAGATAACGAGAAATGCTTTCCTTATTTTGGGAACAATTTTGCATGCACAATTTGTATTCGTGTTTGTCCATTTCAAATGACAAGTTATGACAAAGTAAAAGAGAGCTTTGAGAAGAAATAGAATCGATAAGGAGGAATGAAATATACGTAGCAATATTATGGTTGGTCCATCTATCCATAGCGTTAAAAACAAAATGAGTCAACATGCAAAACGACTTGGATATATTCAGATATTTCTCTTCGGTTCAATTATAACCATGATTGGAATATTTTATGTTTTACTCTATTCCATTCTAAGCATTTCTCCTGAACTATTGAATGATCCTGCATACCTTGAACAGCTAGCTATGGAACTAGTGGAGCAGCATATGAACATCCTTTCTATAGCTTTTATTGCAATGTTTATTGCATTAATTTCTGGAATAATGTATCTTGTTTCTTTCTTTCAATTAGCATCAAGTTTTACTCTTCTAGCAAAAGCTGAAAATAGAGTTTCTAAGCCTGCAAATAATGCAAGTAATCTAATCAGGATATCTATAGTACTTCAACTGGTAGGAATCTTACTTCCATTAATCACAGGTGTTGGATTAATTTATCTCCCAGAAATTCTACTAATTTTCGCATTTGCTCTGATCACCATAGCATATTATAACATTGCTAAAACATTTAACCAACTCAAGGAAATTGGGGTGTTCCTAAAGAAAGCAAGTAAGCTTTTATTCTACTCCCAATTAGTTCCACTTCTTTCAGTGATACCTCTTTCCTTTAGTGTCTCAGAACTAACTTCTGGGATAGATGTTACATTAACACCTTTAATCATAGCAGCTATAATCATAATAGGTGGAACAATAGGAGTTGCTTTTGGATTCTTCAGATTAAGTTCTGATGCATTACTAATAGCAGCTGATATCAGAACTGAATATGATCCAAACACCAAAACTATCTTTATGGAACAAGAAGTCAAACAACAATATTTTCCTGAACTAGAACTTGTAGATAGTGATGAAGTTGAAGCTAAGTTTTGCCCCCATTGTGGAGTGAAAATTAGAGAAAAGAAGAAATTTTGCACGAAATGTGGTGCAAACGTAGATTAACTAGTAGTCACTACTTCTTGTGAAGAATACAATTATTGCAGGTACTACTAGAATTACTCCTCCTATCAAAAGCCAAAGTGTTACTTTGTCCTGTCTTGAAGAATATATGAACACATTAATCACAAATAACAAAATTCCAATTACAGCAATTGTCATTACAGTTTTGTACAACCAGTTAGGATAGTCAAAATCTAAACCACAAACCATTCTTCTTCAACCTGCTTTTTGAGTATGAATTCTATTAGTTGATTAGTTTATAACTTTTGTCAAACGATTTTGCCGAAACTTTTTTTAGTACTAGTAATAAATAATCTTATGACAGTTTTATTTACTCCTTTCAATTTGGGAAAATTAGAAATTAAAAACAGGTTTGTTCGATCAGCTACAACTTCTTATTGGTCAGAAGATGATGGGATTTTATCAGATCCAATCTTAGATTATTATGATAAATTATCCAAAGGTAATATTGGATTGATAATCAAAGGTCACTCATATGTTAACGAAAAAGGCAAAGCTCATGAGAAACAATCTGGACTTAGTTCAGAGATTCATTTACCCAAAATGAAGGAATTAACCAAACTTGTTCACTCTAACGGTTCAAAAATTATTGCCCAGATTAACCATGCAGGGTATACCTCCATTAACGATAGAGCTACTGCTTCATTTTATGAACTAGATGATATGCAAGCTAGGGAATTATCTCTGAAAGAAATTAAACAGATCATTTTAGATTTTGGAAATGCAGCTAAACTAGCAATCGATGCAGGGTTTGATGGAGTACAGATTCATGCAGCTCATGGATATCTCATTTCACAATTTCTCTCTGATAGGATAAACAAAAGAAAAGATGAATATGGAGGAACTTTAGAAAAAAGAATGAAGCTTCTCTTAGATGTTTACACAGAAGTAAGAAAACAATTAGGAGAAAAAGCTGTAATTGGAGTCAAGATAAACACTGATGATTTTGCACCTGAAGGAGGAGTAAGAGTTGAAGATATACTACTTGTCCTCAAGAAACTTCATGAACTAGGGTTAACTTTTGCTGAGTTAAGTGGAGGTGGACCAGAACAAGTACGCAAGATACGCGAATCAAGAGGAAGAGCAGCTGAAGATAGCGGTTACTATGAAGCTACTTGGGGTGGTCATGCTAAGAAGATTAGATCAGCTGTTCCCAATCTCCCATTAATTCTTGTTTCTGGAATTAGAACTAGACAAATCATGGATTTTCTGGTAGAAAACAATGTTGTAGATTTTATTTCAATGAGTAAACCTTTCATTAATGAACCAGATTTTGTTAATCTCCTCGAAAAGGGACAAGATAAAGCTTCATGCATAGACTGCTTCAAATGCATATCAAGAAAAAATTTTGCAAAAACTATGTTAAGATGCTTCCACAAATATCCTTAGTTACCTTTTTCCTGATTATTGATAACACCTGGTTCTCCTAAGATTTGAATTTGCAAAACTTTCCAATAATAGTAGCAATTGTTGGTTCTATAGGATTAATAAAAACAATACAATCTAAGTCAAAAGAGAAAGAGGAAGATGATTTCTTAATTTAATGCAAGTTTTTTAAAATTATTTTAATTAATTCTCTTCTTCTTATTGGTTTTTTAAGAACTTGTTTTACTCCAGCTTGTAAAATATTTCTTGCTTTTGAAGAATATGCTGTAATTGCAATTATTGTCGCCTTAGGATCAAATTCGATGATTTCTTTTGTAGCTTCTATCCCATCTTTTATTGGCATTAAAATATCCATCAGAACTAAGTCTGGTTTATGTTTCTTATAGAAAGTTACTGCTTCTTGTCCATTAACTGCTTGTATAACTGTGAATTCTGATAACATAATACTAAATAACTTTCTTAAATCATCATTATCATCAGCTAATAATATTTTTACCATTTGAACCAACAAAATCGTCTTTGATTATAATAGTACAATATGATAAATATATGTGTTTTGTTGATTTAATGGTTTCTTCTGATTATTGTGAATGATTTCTATTTATCTCTATTTGTTCATTTAATAGATATGTAGGTAGATATCCTGCTAAGAGTCTACTTTCAAAAATGCGCTGTTTATTATGCAGTCCTTTTTTTTCAACTATTACACATAACAAGGGTTTAATTCATAAGCATCCAAATCTTTCAAATAGAGTGCTAAAACAGACCCTATAGATAAATTGTTTATTAAAAGTATAAGACTACTCTAAATTGTGATATTTTTGCTAGAAGAGGGAAAAGATTATGTAACACTTATATAATTGGTTACCTTCTATTAGTCATTGATATTTGAAAGGGTTCAAACAAATTTAAAGAAGGGGAATTTTAGCGAAGCTCTTTTATTAGTAAGAGAGATTTTTGGATACAATAATATATCTCAAGAAGATGCAATTAAGGCTAGAATACTTCAGATTGAGATACTTAATTATCAGAGTAATTATAAACAGAGTTTAGATCTTGCTGAGAATGCTCTTCAACATAGTATTGAGATAAAAAACAAAATTCTTATTGTCGATTCAATTCTAGCAAAAACAAAAACACTGTCTTTATTAGGAGAGTTAACTGAAGCTGAGAATTTAATACAAACTTGTTTTGATTATATTAGTCCAAAAGGCAAAAAAACAAATGAAGTCCTGAAACGTATTTCAGCTATTTATCATTTGCAAGGTGAGATTAATTACAAAAGAGGGGAGCTGAGAGAAGCATTTCTTCTTTATCAAAAATCATTAAGTTTCTTTAAAAAAATAAAGGATGAAAT
>JAGLOH010000201.1 GCA_023139025.1 Candidatus Heimdallarchaeota archaeon
TTTGTTCTTTAACATACTGACTAAAAAAGTGTCAAAACTTAATAAAGATAATTGTTTACGAAAACATAGAATAAAGTTAAAGGGAAAAACTGGGCTAGTTTTTATACTTGTCTGATTCCCAATCTCTCAATTATTTCTAATCTTCTTTTTGCAAGTGCAAAAAAACCATCTGCTATTTGCTTTGTTTTTTCTAATTTGGGATCTAATTCAAACAATTGTTTATAGTATTTAGATACAGGATTAGTAGAATCTGCCATCTTCTTTCCTAATTCTTTTGCCTCTGTAGATTTATCAATCATCAGTAGATGTGAGAATTGTAAATTGGGATTTATGTCAATATCATCCTTTGGGACTAAGTCTATATTCATCATTAATATCCATGATAGAGTTTCAAACATCTCAGGGGCTATTTTGTCACAAAGTTTTTTCAGATCTACATATCTTTCTTCTCGAACAGCACTCATTGCAATCACTTAGGTATTAAACTAAAATTAGGTGAGCTATTTATATATTTTTACCTTAACTTGTAAAAATACAGTAATGTAAGAATTAATCCTGTTTTATGGCTAATACACATACAATTTCACGTAAGAAGATTAATTTTACATTTTCTTCTCCAAAAACTGAGACTATTTTTGCTTTTAGTTGTTCAGGTAGAAATTGAATCAATTCGCCTGATCCTTTCTTAGGTATGAAGATTTGAAATCCAGAAGTAAGTTGTTTTAATGACTCCCAGAGATAACTCTCAAATTCTATTAATTCAAAGAATGCAGCTTTTCCTCCAGGTTTGAGTATTCTGTGAACTTCCGTTATATAATTCTGTGAATCTTTCTTTTCTAGAAATCCTAAAGCTAATACCGACATCACTCTATCTAACAAATCATCCTTCAAAGGAATATCATCAGGATTTGACCTAATATTCTGATAATAGGGTACAGTTAAATCTTTAGCAAATGGTAACAGAATATTAAAACGACTTTGTGTATCTTCATCAGTTGATTGAACGCAATGATTACACATCTCAGATACAAGAAACTCAGGATTATTGGGACTAACTACCGCAAAATTCATCTCACGTAGACATCCCATAGTTTTTACACATACCACATTCAATACTTCTATTAGTTGACTGGCCATGCCTTCAAATATGGAACTGATCCCCCAAAATAGAGCTCTTTTGAGTTCAATTTGCCCCTTTTCTGTTATCTCTAGGAAAGTTTTGTAACCTTGTCCTGGAATGGCATTTGTTTCGATCATTTCTATTTTTTCTAGTTTGTCAAAAATGGCATAAAAAGAGCTTTCAGGTTTATTTACTATACTATTATGTTTATCTCTAAGGACTGTAATCATTTCTCCTTTGTAAACTGGTTCTAAAGACTTATCTAGTATTTTTAGTATCTCTAACTCTATCCAATTAACAGTAAAGACGGTCAGAATTCTTTTATCTAAAGCATCTACATCTACTGACATAAAATTATTATCTTCATACTTGGACATTATAAACCATTTATGTTGTTGAAGGAGTTTGTTATAAATCTTTTTTTGTGTAGGAACTAAGTCAAATCATCAGATTCTAAATAAAAAAAAACAGAGAAAAAGTAAAGACAAATTATTCTGTCTTTGTTCTTTTCTTACGAATAATTACTAATGCTCCAATTGATAAAAGACCAAAGAAAACCCAACCAAATTGTAGAGGAGTCTCCCAGATATATCCTAAGTAAGTTAATTCGATCTCACTATCAATTTCGTTTCCAACTTCTACACTGACAAAATGCTCATAGTATTTTTTGGTAACACCATCTAGAGGATCAATCTCAAATTCAACATATAAGGAATAGGGAGCATCTTCTACTGTAAAGTTCACATAGAACCAAGTTCCAGTTCCATCTGTTACATTGAATAGAGTTGGATTATCTTCAAATTCATCTCTAATGTAGACTGTGTCAGTAGCATTTATTCTATGAGTATGCCAGAAGAGAGGGAATCCTTCCCCAGTGTATTTATCACCATCAACTTTAACACTAGCATATACTTTTTCTAATTCTTCTTCAGATAATGGCCCAGGATATAAATCATCCTTAAGTTTAACAGTAAAATTAGCACCTACTGGAATATCCTCATAATAATCTACAGATTTTGTAACATTCCATGTAAAAGTACCATTCTTAACCATTTTATCTGAATAGTATAATCCTTCTCCAGTCTGGGCTGAAATAGTATTAGCCAAAAATGCAGAAATCATCAAAACAACTAAACTTAGTTTTAGTACTTTTTTCAATTAATTCACCATTATTAGTAAAGGATGAAATACAAAAAGCACAAGTTTTTTTAAACTTTGCCTCTCTACCCTTTTTAATATACGAAAAATAGAGAAGAAAAAAAATAATCTAAAGTTTAGACTCAAGTCTCTGTACTATGTCTTGAACTTCAAGTTCTTTCGCAATTTCAAGAGCTTTCATGAGATATTCTTTTCCTTTATCCATTTGTGAAGAAATTAAAATGGTACCAATTTTTTCGTAGATTCTCATAGAATCAATCTGATTATCTAGTCCTTCGAAAATTGCTACAATTGCTTGATAATCAGTTATTGCTTTGTTTCCATCCTTTGCAGCTTTGATGTCAGCTATTATTTCTTTAGTTAATCCTTCATAATAGGGATTATTCCTCTTAGAAGATAGCTCTAAACCTTTATTTGCTATTTTTTGAGATACTTTTGGGTTCTTTTCAGCAGTTCCCAGTGCCAATTGGTAAAACATGTAAATTTGAATATTATAAAAGAAAGATGCATCTTCTTCTTGTTGAGTAAGAAACTGAATATATTTCTCAAGCTTCTTTTCCAGTTTCTCTGCTCTTTTATCACTTTTACTTTGTAATGCGAGCATTCGAGATCCTAGATAGTTGTAAAATGCATTGCCATAATTTAATTCCTTCTGATAAGAATCACCTATACTCTCATATTGTTTGGAGTTTTCAATTAATTCATATTCATCCATTTTAGATAATTTCTGGATATCTAGTAGGGGTTTTGTTGGATTTATTTCGATTAAATCTCTAGTAACATATTTTAACTGTTCTTTTTTGATTCTCCTAACAATATCTGTAATTCCTGTAGCAGTATAAATCTCAAAAATCTTCTTTGTTTCTGGGGAATCTGTCAGAGGTTCTATTTTAGGTAGTGATAGGAAGTAGTTCAAAGAATGGCCTTGTTTAAGTAAAGTTCTGATTATCATTAGAGATTTCTCAACTTCTTCTTTTTCTGGCAATTCACTATAATCTGCCAATAATGCCCTAGCATCAGATAGGTTTTGAAAAGCTGTTTGATATTCCTCTCTAATATAATTAATCAGACCTACTCTGTATTTAATTAAACCATTTGATTTCGTATCTTCACTGCTCTCATAATGGGATAAACTTTCAATATACAAATTAAATGCATGGTCCATTTCAGTTTTAAACAAGCAGTTGGCTAATGCAAAAGAGTTCTCTGCATAATACTCGTCCTCACCTAGCTCTTCAGCTATTTCCCTAGCTTGGCTGAACACAACTGCTGCATCTTTTAAGTCAAAATGAATTAAGTTTTCCCCAAATTTAGATAAACTTAGTAAGTGAAGCTTCTTATCTTCTGACTTTCTTGCCTCGCTCACTGACATAAGATAGTATTCTGTTGCATCTTTATGCTTTCCTTGAGCAGTTATGAGAGAAGCTATTAGTGATGCAATCTTTGATGTAACATAATGTGCTTCTAAACGTCTTCCCTCATTAAGCAAATTAGCTGCTTCATTGAGCGCATCAGTTATTTCTCCATCTCGAATTTGAGCGATTAAAGTATCAAACTTTTTCTCTAATTCCTTAGTTTCATCAACGATTTTATCACCATAAGTTATGATAACATCAGATTGAGCAAGACCAACATCTTGATCCTCAGGCAGATCTTCCAAACCTTCAAGATCAGACACTACTTCCATGTCTAAACTGAATTCTTCCATTTTGTCAAGATCTTCATATTCTTCTTCTTCTTCTAGATCTTTGACACTTCGTTCCTCATCCATCGTTTTCACAAAGGTATGTTATAGCTATAACAAGAATAGATTTCATTCTTATATTTATCCCTAAAAATCTCAAAAAAAGAAAAATAAGTCACCGCTTCCTTGTTTTTCTTTTCCAAAGTACACTGTAAGTGTGAATATTAAGAAGCTAAAAGCATAGAGTAGACCAACACTATTTCCTTAACTGATATTCAATTGTACTCACCCATAAGTCCAGATCCTTAACTTGCCAGGCTAAAGAGTCAAGTTCTCCTTCATTGTTTGTAAAGGTTAACTTCAGCAGAGGTTTAGATCTAGTCTTACCCAGATGCCATTTAGGGGTACTAATTCCTTGAATATGATCAATTAGAATATGAAAATCTTTTCTGGGAACATACATTCCAAAATATAGCTCTTTATCAGTTAAAAATAATAAACCTAAACCTCTTACCTGACGTTTACCTTTTGATTCTTGGCCAAAATTATTTGCAGGTACTGGACCTAAAA
>JAGLOH010000202.1 GCA_023139025.1 Candidatus Heimdallarchaeota archaeon
CTTAGGAATATCTGCACCACAGGTAGTACATATTTTAATTTTGCTTTCTTTGCTCTCATCAAGCTTCCTAAGAGGTTTTAGAAGTAGCCCATCTTTAGTCATTGACCAAGTATACAATAAAGAACCTCTAAGTTCAGAAATAGCTTTCTCAGGTAATGTTATTCTGTTCTGATTGTCTATAACCAAAAATCTTGAGCTATCCAAATCTGTTAAATCAATGTCCTTTAAATGCTCTCCAATAAGAATACCATCTCTAATTTCTAAGGTTCTATCAGAGAAATCCCCTACTATAGGGTCATGACTGCATATCAAATAGGATGTCCCCATATCCTCTTTTAATTCCTTGAAAAGTTCAAGAATTTGAGTCGAGGTTTCAGTATCAACGTTTCCTGTTGGTTCATCAGCAAAAATCAACCTAGGATTATTTGCCAATGCTCTAGCAATAGAGACTCTTTGTTGTTCACCTCCTGAGATTCTTTTTGGAGTGTGGGTTCTTCTATGCCAAATACCTAATGTTTCCATCAGTTCTTTTACTCTTTGCTTTCTTTTTGAACGATTGAGATTAACTAACCTCATTGGCATTTCTATATTCTTTTCTGCACTCAGATAAGGAATCAGATTTTGTTCTTGGAAAACATATCCTATATTGTGTCTTCTATATTCAAATTGTCTCTCTTCAGCAAGTTTAGTTATATCTGTGCCATCAGAGTAAAAAATCTGACCAGCAGAAGGCTTGAGCATTCCACCTAGAGATAATAGTAAGGTGCTTTTTCCTGATCCTGAAGGACCAATTATCCCCAAAATTTCACTTTTCTTTATGTCAAAACTTACACCTTTTAGAGCAACAACCTTGTTCTGATGTTCCAGACCGTATACATGATAGATATCTATAGCCTGTAAGGCTAAATCTTCAGGAAGTGGTTCCATTTGGAATGTTTTTGTTTTATCACTGTACATAAAATCACCTCAAAATGCTCTCATTTCCTCCACAACGTTTGTTTTTGAAGCTATAATAGCCGGAATTAATGTCGCAAGTATTATAATCACAAAAGAACCAATTATTGTAGCTATTAGAATTCCAGGTGGGAATACCAGTAGTCTGTTAAATGAAGAAGAACTAAAGACATCAAAGAATCCATTGAACTGATATCCTAGAATGAAACCAATAAATGTACCAAACATAGTGGCAAAAAGTGCCATAGATATTACTTCGCTAAGAACCAATTTGATTAATTGCCACCGCGAAGCCCCTTCTGATATCAGAACAGCAAATTCTTTCTTCCGTTGATTAATAATCATAAACATGAAAATTGAAACACCAATTACAATGGCTATGAGTGAGATAAGATAATTTATTGTTAACAATCCAGGAAATCCAAAACGTAATCCTTCTCGTTGTCTAATCTCTACTAGTTCTTCCTCATAGGATTGAGAGTAAACAATCCAATCAAATTGCGAATCAAACTCAAAAGCAAGGTTTTCTTCAACTGGATCGACTTCAGGCTTCAGATTGATTATTGCTCTGGTAATCTCGTATGTATAAGGAGCATAATTGAAAATAAACTGCTTATCAACCAGTATGGTAAAAACGAAATCAAATTCAAAAAAATCAAAAACTTCACCTAAGGATCCTAATCCTAAATCCTTTATCTCTCCTGGAGCATGATCTACAATTATTGTTGCTTCTGCTGTATACTTTGTTTGATTGAAAATTGTAAATTCAAATGTAGTATTATTTTGTATATCTAATGTTCTTGCAGTCTCTACTCCAACACCTACATTTCTAAGAGGATTATTTTGAAGAGTCTGCAGACCTTCTTTCCATTCAGGATAATCTTCTATTGAGTCTTTGTGCCATATTGCATTGTTTCCATATTCCGTCAAATCCACTCCATAGCATACAACAGGCGTTGACCCAACATAGAATAATGTATAATAAATAGGAATTATAGTTTCTATTTTATCCTCAAAACCAACAAAATCAGTAGGTGACAAAGTTTGATATCCACCTATGATATCTACCCTCATATCTCCTCCAATAGTAAATTCAGCTCTTCGGATCAATTCAGCTGAACCAGTTTCTCCTTGAATAACTGCAAACACCCCTAATGAAACAGATAAACAGAGTAAAACAGTCATTCTTGGAAAGTTTTGATGCCTGCGAGATAAGCTTCCTTTAAGTAAGACTCCTATGTCTTTGAAGATTTTAACAAGAACTTTATCTAATTTTTCAGGTACCTTTGTTGATAGTCTACTAACTATGGCAGCTCCGCCATACCAAAGCAATATTGGAGCAAATATTTGAAGTAAAATAACAGCAAAACCGAAAGAAGCATTTGGCCTTGTATTTTCAATAACTGTTAGGAGCACACCAATTAATCCTACCACGAAGAACAAAACATCGCCATATACTGCCTTAAACCAGTTTTTCTTCTCTTTTTCAACAGTTTTAGCTATAGCAACCTCTTGTTGAATGAAGTTATTTGTTTTCTTTCTAGTTGCGAAAAATAATATTCCTAAAGTTACAACAAGGGTTGTTAAAATAGTCCAAGGTTTAATATTCAAAGATGAATAAGCATTAGTAATAGTTGGGAAATCTATAGACATAAAACTATATGTAGACAGTACCATTGCAGCGCCGAATGTACCAAGAGAGAGACCTATAGCTTCCCCTAATAATGCAATTAAGATAACCTCAGTATATATCATACTTCTGATCTGTTTTGGACTTGCTCCTTGAGCCTTTAGAACAGAAATTTCAAATTTTCTCTCTCTTAAAGCTAAATCTGCTCCTAAACTGATAAGAATAATTGACAAAACAATTGCAGGTATATACAGAACAGTATCAATTAGCTGCATCATAATAATTAATCCCTGATATGCGAATAAAGTGTCAGAGATTAAGTTTCTACCATTCAAATTGTGAATCTGTTCCTTCCTGTTTAGAACTATGTTAATATACTCATTTAAATCAAGAAGATTGGTTAGAGGGAATTGAGTTAGATCTAATTTTGTTGGAAGCTGCCATAATTTGTTAACGGTCAAATTTCCAATAATACTCGAATTAAAATTATGACTACCAACAATTAAGAAATCATCATCTAGTAGAAGTCCAGGTTGGAAGAATCCACTTACTGTCAGATTTAATGTTGTTGAAATTATACTAGCTTCATTAGTATCAACAGTTTTATTCAAACCAAAGTTAAAGGCTAGAGTGTCGTTTAATTGTATACCTAACTGCCTGTAATTCTCAATAGATAACAGAATGCCATTACTATGAAGATTGTTCTCTCCAGCAACTATATTTATCCTATCAACAATTGAATGATTAAGTGAAGATGAATCAATAATCAATGGTTCAAAGGATGGTTGATCCACCTTGAAACCTGCATATTCAGAAAAATTGAAATCGGGAGTAAAATAAGAATAATATAGATTATCCCTGTCTGTTATATCATAACGAAAGTATCTCCCATAGGTAACAATGCAATCTTCAAATTCTATTTCTTGAGAGAGTAGATCTGCTAATTCTGGAAGAGTAACCCCCAAATTAGTTTCGATTAGAGGTCTAAATGTTACTTCAGCCTCAACATTTTCTATCATATCTTGAACAGTAATTGTGTTAATTATTGAACCATAGAAGAATATACTAGAAAAAATAGCTGCTCCTAAGATCATACCAGCACCAATTGAGATGCTTCTTCTTCGGTTTGAGTACATAGACTTAAATGAAAATCCAATAAAAGAGAAGAATTTTGGACGTTTCATTTGATTCCCACCTTTTTATGTGTCTTCTTAGCAACTTTCTTAGATTGTTCTTGAATTAAATTACCTTTCTGTAAAATTAATATTTTATCAGCTTCTTTTGCATTTTCAGAATCGTGAGTAACCATAATCACAGTAATTTTCTTCTCCCGAACAAGCTGTTTGAAAAGAAGAATAATTTCTTTACCTATATGAGTGTCCAGATTTCCAGTAGGCTCATCAGCGAAGATGATAGTAGGATTGTGAGCTAAAGCTCTGGCAATTGCTACTCTTTGTTGTTCTCCTCCTGACAATTCTCTTGGGAAACTCCACATCTTATCTCCTAAATCAACTAAATTTAATACATGAGGAACATCAGAACTAATTTCTGCATCAGTTTTCCCTGCTGATTCCATAGCAAAAGCTACATTCTCATAAGCAGTCCTATTAGGAAGCAATTTAAAATCTTGAAAAACAGTTCCTATTCGCTGACGATATTTACCCATCTTGCTGTTTTTTATTTTATTGATATCAGTTGACTCAAAAAAGATATAGCCATTTGTGGGAGTTTCTTCAGCTAAAAACATTTTTAATAATGTAGTTTTTCCAGCACCAGAATAACCTACAATTGAAACAAATTCTTCTGGTTCAATAGTTAAGCTTAAATCATCTACTACTTTTATTTTATCTTGATATATTTTTGTAACTTTATCAAAGTAAATCATATTAAATTAGTTGAAAGTCTGTAATGTCGAAAGTCAAA
>JAGLOH010000203.1 GCA_023139025.1 Candidatus Heimdallarchaeota archaeon
AAATTGGAAATCTTAAAGCTGAAACAATCTCTATACAAAATGAGTTGACAGATATTCAGTCAGTTCTCAAAAGCAAAGACCAAGCCATAGGAGAACTATCTGAAAAAGCAACTACAATGGGCGTGGATCAAACTATAATTGAAGCTAGAGACCAAGTGATAATGGACAAAGATAAAACCATCCATCAGTTATCTCTAGAAAAGAATAACCTCCAATCTGAATTCAATAGACTAAAAATCGAAAGAGATGCTATGTCTACACATGTTGAAGAGATGGAAACACGATTAAGATCTGTGTCTTCAGAAGCTTTATCCAAAGAGGATAAATTATTCGATGAACTACAAAAACAACTTGATAGCACAAGACAGACAGTTTTCAATCTTAGAAATCAAATTGCTGAGCATGAAGATACTGTTAGAAACCAAAAAATCGACATTCAACAAAAATCATCTCAAATTGATTCATTAAAGAAACAAATGGAAGATATTCAAGATAAAGCTGCAGATCAAGCTGAAGATTCAAGTCAAGTAGAAGAACTCAGAAAACAAATCCATCAAAGAGATGAGGATATGGAGAGACTTGCTGAAACTATGGTTGAGCTTCAACAAGATATCAGTTCAAAAGAACAAGAAGCACATAAGTTACAAACAACCACAGATGAAATGATGTTACAATTTGCTGAAAAAGAAGCTGAGATAAAGGAACTCAGAGATATCGCTGATAAAACTATATCTGAAAGAGAAAAGGTTGAGGAGCAAATTTTGGAAAGACAAGATTCTATAGAAGATTTGAAAGCAAGGCTTGAAGAATCAACTAAAGAATTAGCTAACACAAAGAACACATTAATCACAATGGAGAAACAAGGAACAATTTCTTCTGAAGAGAAGTATCAGTATGAACTCAATATACAAAAATTAAGGAAGAAAATTGACAATCTAAACAAAACTCTAAAATCAGTTGAAGCTTTCCTAAATACAGATCCTAAATATAGGGTTCTATATCTACTCAATGATTTCCAGAGACCTTTGGCTAAGGAAGAACTCTCCAAAATGCTAAATGTACCCGAGGAAGTTGCTTCCAAATATATCTTTGAATTGGATTACTTTGGTTACATCAAGCAGAATATCGAGGCAGGAAAAACTTTGATTGAATCAACAGCACTTTTAACTCCTCCTCTTTCTTATGAAGAAGAGGAAAAAGAATCCGAGTAAAATCTCCTTCCTTTTTCTTATTTTCTTAATTGTAAAACAGCTGAGTTAAATATTGTTTATAATTTAGAATAACCAATTAGACCAGATTAGAAATGCTTTCAAGCCTTACATGAGTTTCTTTTTGTTCAAAACTTTTCATTAAGTAGGTATCAGATGTGGTTTTAAGTTCCTCTCTCAATCTGTAGAAAGCTTTTCGGTTCACTGTCTTTTTTATGACATACCGTCTTTCTTGAAGTTGCTTCAAATGGTGGGAGGCTGAAGTTTTTTGTATCCCTAAATTATTAACAATGTCATCATACGTTATACCAAAATCATAAGCTGTAGACTTCATCGTAATTAGAGCAAGAATAAATGTTTGAGTATTGTCATTAAGTGTCACAAGATCAAAGAAATCCTTGTTAACGTCAATGGCTAGAAATGATGTGACGTCATTAATTAGGGACAAAGAAGAGATATCTAGACCATTGTAGAAACATTCTTCACAAACTTTAGTGCAAATCTTTATGGCATTTAACAGACTTCCACTAGCTTTTATTGAAATTGTTTGAAGTATTTCTTTGGTGAAAGGATTTTGAATTTGCTTATTCTTGCTTAATTTTAAGCTTAATATCTCAAATATTTCGTCTTCATTTAAGGAATTAATTTGTTGACTTGGTACCATACTATTAATTAAATCATAATCAGAAAACATAAGCTGATTCTTTAATCGTGTCCATCCACCTTGAGAGAAAATAAATACTATGGGTGTATTCTGAAAATCTCTATCTAGTGCGTATCTGAAGTCTTCAAAGAATTCAATTAAGAAATCAGCATGATCTATAATGAGAAGTGAAATAGTATCTCCTCCCTTATTCTGACTTCCTATGAAATTTCTAAAATTCTGGATTGTTTTTGCGATAGAATATTGGTTGTCTTCAAATTCAACTAGTTCTTTAGCATCAGAGAAAACAGTGTTCGTTAATTCTTTGTGAACTTTTATCAAGTATTGATGAACTAAGGAAATTAATGTACTAACACCTGATTGACTTGAGCCATACAAGACACCATCCATTATGACGGTATCAGAATCTTTTTTCTTTTCATTATAATTGTCAAGAAAGCTATTGTGAACCTTGTTGATGTATTTAATGACCATTCTAAAACGAGATTCAATACATTCTTCATTCTGCAGATCCTCTATAGATGTTTCAAGAAACGGGTTGGCATCAAAGCCAAAAGAGACAAAAGGGTCTTGAGGAGTATAAGAACTGCTTTTACTCTCTTCTATTGCCTCCAAAGCTAGCTTCTCGAATTTATCCATGATAATCACAAAATATTATCTAGACAACATCTGAATTATTCGAATATTTGAACCTTTCGTATAATTCGAATTATTCGAATTTTCCAATACTTTCCGACAATAATAACAACTTGTGAAATTTCTAGCAAGATGTGAGCAAGAAATATAAGTGCGTAACTGGTGAAAGAAAAAGGCTTATAGGTGTTTATAATTGTCTGGAACTAATGAAGCGAGCGAATGACATACCTAGAAAATCACGACGTTACATTTTACAAAACTTCTTCATTTTAACCAAGACTTATTTCCGAAACTTATCCGAGGCAAAATTAAGTGGAAAACCTGATTTTCAGATCGTCATGGATATTATTTTATGGTTTTTATTACCTGTTTTAGTTATAGTTCTCCCTATAGTAGATGTTTTTCTTCTCTTGTTTTCTCCTGGTCTTCATCTCTTTAAACCACTCTTTAAAGCTGGGTGGAAATATGCACTTATTTCAGCAATAGGTGTAACTCTTGCAGTATCTGTGATAACACAATACGTTTTCTTTATTTATTCTTATCAATTCCAAGCTTTTGATCTTTATTTGGCTGACGAACCCCGAAGATTCATCCAAGTTGAAATAGCAGGTATACCAATTGAAGCATCATATCATCAATACAATAGTATTGACAATGTTGCCAAATATGCTATGGAATTCATTGATATGACTCATCGGGTTCCACAAAGAGATTTGTTTTTTAAATTAGCGTCGTTCACGCAATCAACTGATCCTACAACTAATATCACGAGTTTACCGAATATGCAATTATATGGATCCGATCTCAAATTGAGGTATTTCATTGAGAGTAATATTGCATATGGTCATGCACCTGAGAGTGATAATGAAGCTTTGGCTCTAATGACTAGAGATTTTTATAACCATACAACCATCAGAAATGGTTCAATAATTCCACTCTTCATCCCTGTTGCTCTAGACAAAAGTGCTTCTCTTACAGTTCCTTCAGCTCAAACAACTGTTAATATTACAGGTATTGTATTTTTGGACGACCTTCCTGTGTATAATGTGATTGAATCTTCAATTGGTATCCCCATTAAATATGTGCTGGAATTAGAAGATAATTTAGCATTGTTTACCCGATGGATACCAGCTGCAAATATAAACAATGATATTGCACTAACATATAGTCAAGGAACTGTCTATGAAAATTTATTTTATGATGTATCATTAATTGATGCTTTTCAGATTGATACAGAAATAACTATTCTCAAAACAATAGGAATCCAACTAAAAGAATGGTATCAAACTTTAGGTGGTATTAATAATGCTCGGATTAATTCTTATCTCGTCGATTTAATGGAAAGTTTCAAAGATGAATATGGATTATATCAAACTTTCATGTTTGCTTTTCTTGCTCCCATTATGGCTTTAACTATTATACTGACAGTGTATGCTGCCAATCTGGTAAGAAAGAAGAGAGATAGACAATTAACAATCTTAACTGAAAGAGGAAGTAACAGAGGAGAAATTGGTTCTTATCTAGCCCTAGAATCGCTAATTGTGGGAGGAGTTTCTTTGTTCGTGGGTATTTTTCTAGGAACACCTATTGCATCCTTATTAACTAGAAGCTCAGGTTTCTTGAAATTTTCAAACTCTTCTTCTCCTTTGAAAATAGAGTTTTCTTCAGTAATTGTAGCCATTTTAGGCAGTATTGGAGCAATATTGTTTATTCAACTTTTCAATACTATGACGCTACTGAGAAAGAGAGATATTGATGATTATGGTAAAGTAGAGAAGTCACTACCTCGCTTCTATAAGTACTTTGTAGATATTGTTCTATTACTCTTAGCAGGTACAGTATGGATAGTTTATCAGTTACCCATATTAACCTCCCATAAGGAATCTACTGCACGATATATAGGCATTCCAGCAACAATTTTAATGATATTTGGTTTAATACTCTTATTCCAAAGATTTTTACCATTATTTTCTCGCTTATTAATTAAATTGACTA
>JAGLOH010000204.1 GCA_023139025.1 Candidatus Heimdallarchaeota archaeon
ATGTTTATTTTGGTACATTTCCAGGAGAAGTACGTCCGGAAACTGTATCTTCTAGTTTGATGAAGGATATTAAACCAATTATTTCAAATTCCCGAATATCTATCGGTCTTCAATCAGGTAGTGATAGAGTTCTCAAAGAAATTAAAAGAGGGCATACAGTTGAGGAAGGGATTAAAGCAATAGAGATTCTCGATGATACTGGATTTACACCTGTAGTTGATATAATAATAGGATTACCAACTGCTACTGAGGATGATGAAATGGAAACAATCAAGGTTATTAAGGATCTAATTAGAAGAAACTCAATAATAAGAGCACATGTCTTCATGCCTTTACCAGGAACTGATCTAGAAGGTGCAAAATTCAAACCAGTTTATCCTCAAATAAAGAAGATTCTTGGAAAATTAAGTTCTCTTGGCAAAATTGAAGGAAATTGGTCACACCAGGAACGGTATGCACTGGAAGCTTGGAAACTCAATCAGCGAATTGGTAACATGACCCCTATTCAGAGAGAAGATAGTCACCAATAATTTGATTTTCTTTCAAATGTCTTGCTCTAGCCTCTACTTTTATTGCACGACGAAAAATGCTTTTAGCCTCACTCATAGTACTCATATAACCTTTTTGAAATGTGGTAAAAAAGTCCCTTTCAAATTTAGTATGTGTGCTTGTAAAACATTTCTTAATTAACAATATGTCAACAGCTTTATCTTCTAAAGCCTGTGAAAATTTACCAAGACCAAAGTCAATGAAGACAAGTTCTTGATTTTTTATTAGAATGTTACTTGTTGTTAAGTCTCCATGTATGATGTCACTATTGTGCAATTTTCCTACTTGTTTTCCAATCAATTCAACATAATGTAATTTCTCTTCTAAAGTGGCTTCACTGTTCAAAACATCTTTAACTAGTTTTCCCTCAATAAATTCCATTGTTATTGTCGATGAATCTAAATCAATGTCAAAGATATATGGTGTTTTTACTCCCACATCTCTTGAAGCCATAATTAGCTTTGATTCAGAGATTGTTCTACTATTCCTTAATTCATCATCAATTTGCTTGATTCTATATGACTTTGGTATACGGATTTTTTTCATTACTTGAAATCCTAACCAATCATCCTTAAGAAGAACTGCTTCTGCACCCCATTTATTCTCTTTGTTTAACAAATTTATCAGTCCTTCATTTCTTTCCTTTTCTGATTTTTGCTAGATTTTTCAGAGCAGTTGAAATTTCATCACCCTTTGGTTTATCCAGCACCTGACCGTTAAGAGTCAAGATTCCTTTATCAGTTCCTATCTTTCCAATTTTCTCACAAGGTATCTGTTCTTTCTTAAGATAATCTAAAATATGTAGAGCTTTTTTCTCCGTTGCTGAAACAATGATCATTCCAGAAGAGATGAGTCTAAAGGGATTAAACTGAAGCCATGATGCTAATTTTTCCGTAACAATAGATATTCTCGGTTGATTATAGAGCTCAATACTTAGTTTACCGAATGCTATAATTTCATATAACGCACCATAAACTCCTCCTTCAGTAGCATCGTGAATTAAGGAAGGTTGAAACCTTCTATTCAAATCCAAAGCTAAATCTACAATTCTTAGTTGTGTCCCTATCCTTTTTCCTTCTTCTATTTCTTCATTATTCAGAGCAGAGTGTATTAAGTCCCCTGCCTCTGAAATAATTATTCCTGTACCCTCTGCCCCTGTATAACCAATGGCTAGAATGACCTCTTCTTCGGTCAGCTTATTGGGTACAACAAAGTCTTGAGGGACAAACCCCAACATGTGACCTGATACAAGGGGTGTTTTAACTGATTGAGAAATCTCAGTATGTCCTCCCAAAATACTTATTCCAAGTTCAATACTTTGTTGATGTATTTGCTCCTGAATGCGTTTGATTTCATCGAATGATGTGTTAATCGGAACAATGATTGAAGAAAGAAATCCAAAGGGCAATGCTCCGGCTCATGCTATATCATTTGCATTTACAATTACTGCATATCGTCCTGGTTCAGCTGTAGGAAATGTTATTGGGTCAGATTTCACAACAAGGAGAGGGTTCGAATCATTGTTATAGAATTTTTGAGCTTTTACTTGAGCTTCAGATACATCTATAATTGCTGAATCCCCGCCTATATGTCCAGAAGTTACTATTCCTTTATTTTCAGAACCCTTTAGTTTTAGTATCTCTCTTAAAAGAGAAATCTCTAGCTTACCTTCTTCCATTAATATTACTAGAATTTACAATTCCTAAAAGTTTTTTGAAGGAGAGAAAAAAGAAAAAAACTTATTCTTCTACTAAAAGCCCATGGTTTTTAGAATGTGTTTGATAATCTTAAATTTGTATCCTACATTCATAACATCGTGTACATTAGTTGTCATACCAACTAGTATTCTACCTTCAGAACAGTCTTCTACAATAATCTGAACAACTCCTGCATTTAAAGCTTTAATTTCATCCTCTGAATTTATCATCTCGTAAATAACTTTTGGAAATCTTGTAATGGTTTCTAAAACATATACAATCTTCTTTTCCTCTAGATTTCCTGCATATAGTTCTCCCATTGACCCATCATCTTTTGGGAAAATGTAAGCGGCAGCTGAAGGAAAATTACATCCTCTGATGGATGAAAAAAGCAAGGAAGTTATTGCTCTTTTATTTGCTTCATCAAGTATTTCTTGAGTCATCTCGCTGACTGGAATCTTTGGAACAGTTTCAAAAGGACGAATTTCTTCATACACCTCAGCTTTAGTCTGAGCATTTGTTGTTTCTGGAATGATTTTTACTTCAACTGGTTTAATAGGCTCAATTTCACTCTTTTCAATTCCAAGTCGTGAGTATATTTTATCAATTTGAATCTTGATACTCTCTTTGTTCTTATTAAAATCTGACCCACAAGTTCTGTTTAGAAGTTCATCATTTTCTTCTGTAACAAGATTTCTGATTAAATCTTCCCCAAACTTTTGAACATATCTTAATATTGTAGGACGAACCTCTGCTGCGATATTCTCTACGCGTGATACAAATAATAAAGTTAAATCAATAAATGTAATATAAGTGGCTCTGAACTTTCCTCGAAAAATTGTTATTTCATTATATCTTCTAACCCATTGGTAAAATTCAATTGGATGAATGAAATAGCTATGAATTTCTGATTTCTCAATTTCATCTTTTGTATTTTCAATCTCAAAGATATTGTTTCCTATCAAATCATAGATAATTACAGCTACCAATGGATTGATTTCACTTCTACGGAAAGGCATAAGACCTCAACTAGATATTATTATCTTATTGTTGGCTAATAAATATATCCCAAGTGTCTAATTAGCTCATGAATTGTGAAAATTTATGAAAAACACTTCCCCACCTTTATTTTCAAATTTTCAAAGCTATTAAGAATAAGGAAATCTTTTTAGAGTTTTAAGATGACTTATCTTCGTGGTAAAATAATGACAAGGCAAAAAGATTCTATTGATTCTCCTTCCTCAAGGATTTCTTCACGAAAAAGAAAACCTGCTATAAAGGATGTTTTCGTAGAAATGGAAGAAGTAGCATATGAAGCCTTAAACATTTCAGCAAAGAAACTCAAGTCAGGCCAGTATTTACGTGATTTTCTAACACAAACTTCTACAAGTGATGATGTTAAGGAAGCCATACGTGTTACTATTGATGCTTTACTTGATAGCATTTCTTCAGATTTTAAATCTCTCTCTGCTGCAGCACTAGTACCACATCCAGAAAGTTCAGATGTAAGAGTCATAGTTAGAGGACCTCTTGAACGTGATATAGTGAAAAAAATATTGGAAATTTTCAGAAGATATCCACCCGTTGTCAATGATTTATTGGGATCAGATGAAGAAGTCAAAGTTCTTGATACTGGAATCGGCTTTGTAGTTCTAGAAAATTGCCAAAAAGATAACTATCTGATTGGGATTGTTCAAAAACAAAAAGACGTGGATGAACTCTCTAGAAAGCTGAGACATGTGCAAAATGTAGTTATTGAAAATACTCTATTATTAGAAGATATTTAACCTTTCTTGATCTACTTAGCATATCTATATATTTGTGCCACATTCAGGACATTTTCTCAATCCTACACTTATCTCTTTGAAGCATTTCCAACAAATCATTTTATTTGATGTGCTTTCTGAGTATTCCATAACCAACCTGGAAATTTCAGATGATAATTTCTCTACTTCAGATTTTCTTCGAAACTTTTTGTTTCTTTTGATACGATTTGCAATAAACAATACTCCTGATGCTATTACACCACTACACATTAAAATAATCCCAACAATCAATAGAATACTTTGAAATTCTTCAGGAAGATTTTCTCTAAATCCAAGATATATGATTAGGGGAGCCAAAAATCCAACAATCAAAATCAGAATCAACCAGATTCCTAATTTTAGTCCCAAAAAATTCCATTGAATCCATTCAGGTAAGGTGGTATTTAAAACAAATTTATAGGAAAAGAT
>JAGLOH010000205.1 GCA_023139025.1 Candidatus Heimdallarchaeota archaeon
TAGACATTAGTATTATTATCGGCATAGGTGAAAGATATTTGTAAGGTAACGTTGGTGGTTCCTGAAGCTTCACCATAGTGTATAATCTGATTTTGAACTGAACCTACGTTGAGTTCCAAGCTCATATTAGCTTCGATGCCATCCAAGAATAGCTTAAAGTTAATGCTACAATTGGTACTTTCTATAATTTGTTCAAAAGAGAGAAAATGACTGTTGGTCATATTAATTGTTTGCGAGATGCTAACCCAGATAGAATAATTTGGTTGTACATCTTGATTATTGCTAATAAGAAGGCTATTTCCATCCAGAGAACCATGGGTGGAAATTCCTACAGAGGTATTATCGCTCACTTGATTAATATTCCAACCACTTAGTCCATCCTGAAATTTTTCATTTGATAGTTGTTCTATTTCTTGTGGATTAATAACATTGAAAATCATTGACAATTCATCTAAAACATCCGGAGCTTTATCCTCAAATGTGAAATTAACAAACTCTGTTTTATATTCTCCAACATTTAGTGCAAAGAATCCCATACTTGTTTTTAACAGAGGTCCAACATCAATGGTAATAAGCTCAGTACCTCGTAGAAGTTCTTGATTAATATCATAATGGATTGTATCATTAAGGGAGTACAGAGTGGAACTAATTCTTATTTCAACAGCTTCAACCGTTAATCTGTTAATTCCACTGATATCTAACTCAAATATTAGCTTTAGAGGATCTCCTTTCAATATTTCTTCTGGATGTGATAAGGAAACTAAATTAGCTTCTCCCGAGAAATAGTTAGAAATAATTGTGTTAGTGACAAAGTAACCACCCACACCCACAGCCGTTAAACCAATTAACAATATTGCAATAAGAGTGGTTCTTTTCAAACTACCTTCACTAAAGGAATAATATGTTAAGCTGTTATATATTCTTTGGATTGTAGGAAGAGGATTATTCACTTTCAGGTTCTAATTCTACCTTTTCTCCCATTTTCCTTTCTGTTCCAGTAAGTAATCGTTTGATATTTGCTTTATGACGCCAGAAAACAAATACAATCATTATACAAGCAACAATTAATGCCCAAAGACTACCATTGAAAAACCAATCAGTTCCTGCAAAAATCCAATATATGACAGGTGCAACCAGTGCCATTATTAGATTTGAAAGTGACATGATTTTGGTAAATTTGAGTAATGGAATCCATGCTAGAATAATGATCACAAAAGCAATGGGGTTGATTCCCAGTATTGCACCAGATCCTACTGCTGCAGATTTTCCTCCTTTGAATTTAACCCAAACAGGTAAAGCATGACCTACTACTGCCATTAGAGCTACTAAAGTTAACAAAAATCCTTCATCAAGAAACTTTGGAAAGTCTGTTCCTCCACTTTTAGTTCCAAACCCTGAATAATTACCTAACCAGATATAAAGTCTCGCTAGAAGCACTGGTATTGTCCCTTTAATCATATCAAGTCCCATTGTTAGGAAACCTGCTTTCTTTCCTAGTGCTCTCATTACATTAGTTGCACCCATATTTCCTGAACCATAGTCCCTTATGTCAATTCCACGACCAACTTTGCCAACTATATATGCGAAAGGTATAGAGCCAAACAAATAGCCTGCAACCACTAAAAGAATCTCATATAGAATCTCATATGCCATAGGGTAGAAGATTGTAGACTTTTATTTAAAATTTGCCAGAAGATAAAAAGTATACAAAAAGAAATAGGATAGATTTAGAGTAAAAAAGAGAGGAAATGTTTATTTCTCAACGCAAATCATAGTCATGGTGCTACGCACATTCTCTAAAGCTCTTAGATTTTCAGTAACAATTTTCTTTAACTCATCCATTGTATCTGCTTCAATTTTTGCAATGAGATCATAAACACCATAAACAACATGAGCTTCTTTTACGTTGGGTAAGGACATTAGTTGATTGAGTACGCCCTTTTCTTCTCCAATCTCTGAATTTATTAGAATAAAAGCTATCGCCATCAAGACATCACCTACAGAATGTATGTATTATTGTTTAATAAACTTTTTTCAGAATTGCTTAAATAGATACAGAAACCTTGAAGGAAAAAATAGTTCTCTCTTTTCAAGTATTTATGTTAAACCAACGAAATTTTAAGTATCTTTAACTTTAAACACTTAGAATGCAAGAAACCATTATTCCTGATAAACTCAAAGAGCTTGCTAAACCATATTTCTTTAAGGCTGAAAAGGAGAATGAAACAAACACTTTGGTTATTCTTGTACATGGTTTTGGTGCTTCTGCAACAGAAACTAGACCGCTTGGCGAATATTTGTGTAAGAAGGGATATGATATTTATGGTATTCTCCTAACTGGTCATGGAACAGATCCCAAAGATATGGATTCAATCAGTTGGATGGATTGGTACGAGAATATTGCCAATATATATGATGAGTGTGCCAAAAATTACAAAAACATATATATCGGTGGTATTTCACTAGGTGGCGCCATAACTCTATATGCATGTACCAAGCTCAAGTTTACCGGTTTTTTTACAATAAATTCATTATATAGATTTTCAAGAAAACTCACCCCCTTAATATGGTTATTGCATTTTTTCAAAATACATAGACCTAGAAATATTGATAGGATAAAATGGTACGTTGAAAACGATTTATTTGCCTATCCTGATGATTCAACATACGCTGCTTATCAAATTTTAAAGATGCTAAACGTTTTACATAGAAGGGTAAATCAAATTGATATTCCTGCACTAATCATACATTCAAAAGAAGATAAGACAATAACTCCCAAAAGTGCAGAATGGATTTATGAAGATTTGAAATCAGAAAAAGAATTGGTACAACTTCCAAGAGGGGATCATATACTAACTGTAGATGAAAATAGAGAAGAAGCATTTAAGAAGATAGAACAATTCATAAAAAAGCTAATAATAAGCAAATAACGAAAAATATTAAAAAGAATAGCGCAAAGAAGCGTTATAACAAGCAATGCCTCAATGGTGTAGCTCGGCCAATCATTGCGGACTTTCACATGCGAAAGTCCGCGTGACATAACAGGAATATCCGCAGACCCGGGTTCAAATCCCGGTTGAGGCACCAAATTTTTCTTAAACCATTCAAGTCTTCAGATTAAACTTTATTAAAGTTCAAGTATGTTGTTCTCGACAACTGATGGTTGATTATAGACTTACAACAATGGAGGATATTGATAATCTAGTATTATTGAGAATAATATTCTTACAAGAAGCTGAGGAAGTAGAATCTTCAAGTTCTGCAGAAGAGTTGAAAAAATCGCTTTATAGCTATTTCAAAGAAAAGATACCTAACAAATTATTTGTATCTTGGTTAGCCGAGGATAAAGGAAAAATTATAGCAACAAGTGGTTTATCTTTCCATGTTGTACCTCCCTCATATGAAAATCCTTCAGGAGAAGAAGCTTATCTCATGAATATGTATACACTTCCAGAATACAGAAAACAGAGGATAGGAGGGAATCTTCTAGATAGAACTATAAATGAAGCTAGAAAAAGAGGGATAAGAAAAATTAGGCTACATACAACCGAGATTGGTAAATCATTATATGAGAAGAAAGGTTTTGTAGAAACAAAAAGTGAAATGGTTTTACTTTTAGTTTAAACATAGACATTCAAGAATAAATTTAAAAAATAAAAGCCATTGACTTTATTGACCAGATCTTTTCGTAACTTCAAGCGGGGATTGCCGAGTGGTCAAAGGCGCTGGACTTAGGATCCAGTCTTTAGTAGTTCGGGAGTTCAAATCTCCCTCCCCGCACCAGTTTATAAACTCACTTGCAATTTTGTGTCGTCCTAAAACAACCATTTTCACCCCTTTTCCTCATTTTGTTCACTTTCAACAAAGTCTGTCTGTTTTTCTTAAATATACCATTCACTTATGTTATACTGGTCATCATGTCTTCATGCTCTCTAGTGCAAGAAAACTTACCAGATCTGGGGGTAGTTACTGTAAAATTCGATTTACAGCTGGGTCCTGTTGTTCTGAATAACCATTCTTCATTATCAGAAGATTTGTTATTGAGATTAGCGATTAAAGGAACTTCATCATTGATGAATGGTCTTCCTTATAATTACAACAATTCCAGACGTTTCAGAGGTCTGCTCCAATTATCAGAAGAGTACTTTGTTTATGGGTTCGGTTTAGTACTTATTGATGATAATAGTGACGAAGGAGACTTTTCACCAATTATTGTCTTTTTGGTCTTTCCAACTAGTTTCTTACCCCTCATAGGGTCAAATATTCGCTCAATTGAAAGTACAATGTATCAATCGACACAATCTTTCTTAACCTTATCACACATGAATTCTGATTTTGGATCTGGCTTAGTGTCTTCTATACAAGATATACTGCTTTAAAATATTTCAACTTTCATTTTACTTTTTTATCACTAAAAATCTCCTAATTTCCTTCTTTTTTCAAACTAGGTGAAAAAGAACCTATAAATAAC
>JAGLOH010000206.1 GCA_023139025.1 Candidatus Heimdallarchaeota archaeon
GCTCCTTTAGCTGCACTTTGCATAAAGAAACCAAATAATCCCTTCAATATTGGTGCAAACCACCCCATCATATGGTCAGCTAAATTTGTATTTGACATACCAGGATGTGCTGCGACAGAAATTGCATCAACATTTGCTTCATTGAATCTCCTATTCAATTCATAGGTAAACAAAAGATTAGCTAGCTTCGAATTTCCATAGGCTTTCATTCGTGAATATTCTCTGCTATCCTCAAACAACAAGTCATCAAAATCCATCTCTCCAAATCTGTGACCATTACTGCTCACATTCACTACTCGTGAGCCTTCTGTTTTCATAAGTAAATCATATAATAGTCCAGTTAAAGCAAAGTGTCCAAAATGGTTTGTGCCTATCTGACTCTCGAATCCATCAGCTGTTTTTTGATAAGGTACCATCATTATTCCAGCATTATTCACAAGCACATCTAAACGATCATATTTCTCCTTGAATTCAGAAGCAAATTTCTTCACAGACTCCAAATTTGCTAAATCAAGTTGCATAATTTCAACAGAAGAATCAGGGGTTTTTTTATGAATTTTAGATAAAGCTTTCTTTGTCTTTTCTAAGTTACGACTAGCTAGAATGGTTTTCGCACCCTTACGTGCAAATTCTTTAGCAGCTTCAAAACCTATACCACTGTTTGCACCTGTAACAATGAAAACCTTTTCTGAAAGATTAGGTACATTCTTGGTTGTCCATTTTTCACTCATTTTAATTATCTCCTACAAGAAATTTTGCTCTTGATGTTAAAAAGATGCTTAAAATACAAAATTTTAGAATGGACATTCTATTCAAAAATAGATGAAAAAGAGAAGAGAGAGGTAAAATATTATTTTCTTCTTAAGTTGGGCAGTTTTATTATACCTTTCTTTGACAGGAAGAAGACAGCTACACCTGCAGCTATACCTAGTCCAAATACTAAACCTAAGACAATTCCTAAAACTCTACCTCTTCCAGGGTAATCCTTACTATCCAATGGATCAGTACCTGCTTGTATTTCCTCATAATCCGAGAAACCGTCTCCATCGCTGTCGGCAGTGAAAGGATCTGTAAAGTAGATTAGAACTTCCTCGATTTCAGTAAGATTGTCTCCATCTATGTCTAAGAATGGATATAGGTCTATGTTTCCCCCATCTCCCTCTATTGCATAAGTTCCTGTTTCATTCCAGTTTGACCAAAAGTTTCCAATTTCTGAAGTTGCATCATACCACATTATATTTGTCGTTGACCAATCTTCTGCCATATGTGCTGTTTGATTTCCTGTGCTAATGAAGACATTATAAAATACAATTATATTTTCTGATGAATAGATTGCTATGGGTATTTCACTTCCTTCGTCTAGCATTAAGCAGGTTATGATATTGAAGTTTATATCTACGTTAGTTACCTCGTTTAAGTAAAGTCCATATTCAAGCATATTTACGATAGTATTATTATTTATCTGGACATTATTCATATATTCAAATTCCAAACCATATTCAAAATCAGTTATGTAGTTGTTTTGAATAATAGTGTTATTTACCTCTTCAAATTGCATTGCATCACGGTACCCTTCAAAGCTGGAATCTTCTACCAATATTCCTTCAACATTTTCTGCATAAATTCCTGTGTTAGCTTTCACTTCCACATTTCTTATAGAAATATCGGTACAATTATAGATTTGAATTCCTGAATAAACATCAATAAAAGAATGGTCTTCTATTAGTACGTTGGTTGAGTTAACTAGATATATTTGTCCATATTGGTCACCAGTTATAGTTTCATCATTTTGATTGTATAAGAATCCAAAAGGTTTGCCATTGATAATATTGTTTTCAAATGTATTATTCAGAATATATTCAATTTCATCATCAGAGAAATAGAATCCTGAACTGTGAAGGATGTTGTCTCTAAATGTAGTATTTGTAACGCGATTTATTCTAATCGATGAAGAATTTCCATAAAAAATATTGTCCTCTACAATATTGTTTTCATCTGTTATTCGAAAAATTGAGCCAGAGTAATCGCTTGTTAAATAAACTAAGTTGTTTGTAAATTTCACACCCGCTCTAAAATTAGAACTTTGTCTTGCTTTAAGCGTATTGTTGTGAATAGTTAGATACAAAGCGTTAGGCCCTCCAATTGATAATGCACCTTCGACTGTACAATTGATAATAGAAGCTTTTCCTACTATGGAATCATGAATGTAGACCCCATAAGTAGAACCTATCAGATGAGAGTCACGAAGAACATAGTAGGATGTTGATGATACTCCTTTAAAATCAACTGCTAATGAATCTGTTGTATTGATCATTAGATTGTCAATGATATAAGGGTCACCAGCTGCACCTGTTCCTGAGGAGCTATAGGATGCTATGTTTGTATCATTAATTACGATCCCAGCTGTTGTATATAGCTTGATTTCAGATTTCTGTTCATCTTCAACTATACTTCCAATATTTCCATTACTCAAAAGTGGAATTAATAGAAGGGTAATAAGAAGAATAGTTAAGCAAACTTTTATTGTTATTTTATGTTTTTTTATGTTAATCATTTTCTACGGAATTAGGTGGGTTATTTTTCTTATTAACTGTTATGATAGTTTTTCAAAATACAATTTTTTATATTGTGATAACTCTTTAAATAATGAAATCTATTCTTCATTCTATGTTAATTTCAGATAAAATTGCTTGTGAAGATTTTCCTTGTGAGAAAATCAATAAAGAAGGTTATCTCATTCCTGATGTTGACATAGATGTAGAAAAAATAAAAATTATTATGATTTCTGAAGTTCCACCTGAAAAACCTGCGGATTATTTCTATGCTGAAGGCAACCCCTACTACATGGAAACAACTTTGCAACTCTTCAAGGATGCAGGATATGATGTTTCTTCGATTAACGATATAATAGCTCTGGGTGTATATATCACCACTGCAATAAAATGTTCAAAGATTGGCTACTCCATTCCAACTAGTGCAATTAAAATCTGTTCAGAGATTCTTGAGAAGGAATTAGATCTATTTCCTAATGTTAAAGCTTACATACTCAACAGTGATGCTTCCATAAAAGCATTCAATTATATTGCGAAAAGAAAAACAGGAGAGAAAGCAATTCCTGCAGGTTCAACATATAAGATCAGACATAACGATTTTTATTACAAAGAATCTAGAGTTTTTCCTTCATACATTCTTACAGGTAAGAATCTTTTGATTGAGAAATCCAAAAGGAAAATGATAGCTGAAGACATAAAAAATGCATTTGAATATGTTAATGGAAGATGAAGAGTACTTTGCTTTTAATGAACTAAAACAAATCTGATTATTGTTTTTTTATTTGCATAGCTATAAAAGTGTCTGAAGGTTTTGTTAAAGCAGAAAAAACTGTGGGGCTCTGATTCAATTGAAATTGTTTAATAAAAAGAATATTTATGTGTCATTAAATATAATACTACGCTCTCGTTTCTTAAACTTTTATCCTTACTTCAACGAAACTTCTGCTGAATATAATGATCGTTTATCTTCTCTTCTGATTATTTTGAATCCCTCTATTATATTCTCCCATTCCTCTGTATTCATATAACTGTAAGATGCCCTAGCCGCACTTAAGAATGCTAGTCCATTTGGTTTGAGGATTCGTTTAATCTCTTCCACAGCTGTTTCACGTTGTTTTGGTGCTATGGAACATAATAGACCATTGGAAAAAACGAAATCAATAGAATTATCCTCTATAAAGCTCAGGTTAGAAGCACAAGATGAATATGCTTCAATGTTGTTATAACCTCGTTTTTTGGCTTTTTTTTCCAATGCTTTGATACACCTTTCATCAGAATCAACAGAATAAACTTTACCCTCAGGACCAAGAATTTTAGCGAAGTGCAAGGAATAAAATCCCGGACCACAACCTAGGTCAGCAACAACCTGACCTTTTGTAACGTAGGATACAATGAATTTCTTTGGAGGTTCAAATAATCTTGCGATTCTGTGACCTATTAGAGGGAAATGCTTATCTCGTTTTTCTTTATTTTTAGTCATTTTCTAAACCTGCTTAGAGTTTGATATTTGTGCTCTAACGTAATTCGATTCTTTTTTACTATTTAAAAATATGTTAAGTGGTGAAGAAGTTATTTATCAACAAACAACTGGTTTGTCTAATATCGAAGAAAATATCCCAGCTGATTTTGAGACAGTATACAAAGCAGGTTCAATCTCAAAACTTTTTACTGCTATCGAAATTATGCGCTTATATGAAGAGGGTCTTATTGATTTAGATGAACCAATTACTACTTATCTTCCTGACTTCTCTATCAAGAGTCGTTTTAATGATACAGGAATAATCACTATAAGAAATATTTTAGCTCATCGTTCAGGATAACCAAGAAATGGAAACATACCGGTATGGGCTTGGGATAATCAAACCTATATTTTAAGAGATTTAGTTCTTCTCTAGAGGAATCATATATTGCGTATCCT
>JAGLOH010000207.1 GCA_023139025.1 Candidatus Heimdallarchaeota archaeon
TAATTTCTTCCTCTTTTCTTTTATTGTAATAGAAGTAGCCAACTAACCAAAAATCACTTTCTTGTTCAGATAGTTGTTTTAAGAACCATCCTTCTATTAACTCATTTGTATCGATATCTAGGTTTTCTAATCTGATCCTTTCCTTCTTTGACAGAGACGATTTAACGAATATTTCACTGTCTATTGAAAATGCAGTTAATAATTCTGAAAACAACACAACACTATCTTTTTCTTGTAATTCAGTATTTTCTAAAAATGTGAATACTTTTCCTTGGTCTATATCACCAATGAAAAAATCTGCAACATAAATGCTTTCGGATTCTTCAAGAATCATCAATTTTCGTCGCAATTCATCTAAGAATTGTGGAGCTAAAATTTCTGTTGGAAAATTTTGGGTGTACTTTGCTATTGCCCTTGCTCTTCCAATGATTTCAGTTGGAGGGTCAAAAGTTTCAAATGAGATATACTTTGATAAAACACTGAAGATAGCTTGTCCTTTTTTCTCCAAATACTCGTTATTATCGAACAAATCAGTGAAAAAAACAATTCTAAGCGGATTTGATTCTCCCAAAGGTGAATAAAGATAAATCTTTATGTCTTCTAAAGCTGCATTAACTAGTCCTCTTTCACTTGCAGTACATTCACTAACAAAATTATTGAGAGCACTTATCATTGGCCAGATTAAAAATTCACTGATTTGAAGAGTGTTATCTTGATAGATGGTTCGCCCTAAACCTATCTCAATATCTATGAATGCCACTAAGTGAATCATTACAATATATTCATTCTAATGTTCATAAAACTATCTCTACTTTTAGACAATTACAATAAGCTTATTAATAAAAAGTCAAACTTTAATAAAAACGCCGATGATACTATGCAACTTGAAACCTCTGCAGGCATTGTAATTTATAATTCGGGTCGTTATTTACTACTCAACTATGGACGAAGTAGGATTACAGAGAACAGGTATGGGTTGACAAAAGGCAGGATAGAGGGTAAGGAAACAGTTATTCAAGCTGCTCTCAGAGAAGCAGTTGAGGAGACAGGAATAGAAGATATATCCGTTTTGGAAGAGTTTCAACATAAAATTACTTATTATTTCTCAAGAGGTTCTCATAAAATCAAAAAAACAGTCATTTATCTGATAGGGATATCATCAACATCTGAAGTAAAAATCTCAAAAGAACATATAGGATTTTTGTGGTGTACTTATGAAGAAGCTTTGAAAACTTTGACTTTTGAAAACACGAGAAAAGTTATAAGGGCAGCTGAAAGGTATTTACGCGAGAATGAACTTGCAAAAGAACCTTCAGAGGGGAATTAATTGGTAATTTCTGAAAAAGACCTCTTAGCCAAGGCTCCTATTATCAAAAAGCCAAAAACACTCAATCCCTTGGGGGCAATAATTTTTGCAGCACTTTTGGGAGGAGGACAAGCTCTAATTCGCAATAGTTTTGTAAGACACAGAATACCTGTAGGTTTGGGAGTTTTAGGAGTTACATTGGTAATTATATCAGTATTTTTTGTCTTAGCATCTGTATCTTTATCTGCAAAAACAGCTCTTTTCACAGCAAAAATTGAATCTTCAAAAACAATTTATACACAAATTGCTCTTCAAATTATGTTTTTCTATATTGGATTTCTACCAATATATGGTTTTAGTATCGTTTATTTCGATAAAATACTTGCTTTATGGAAAATCCTGAGTATAACATTTTCCATTTTGATAATTTTTGCAGCAATTCTATATTTTAATGTAAAGATTATGCAAAAGGATGAAGCAAAGCTTGGAGACTTAAAGAAACCCTTCTACCAGCCTAAGAAACTAGTCATAATAGTTCTGAGCTCTTTTATTCCAATAATAGCTACAGTAGTTGTAAGTCTAATATAACTAATTCAATTAATTGTTTTGAAACCTTGTTTAGCTAAATTCTCTTGTAAACTCTGAAATGTTTTAACTGCTGCATCAAAGTCTACTCTATTTGATACTGTTTCTACTGATTTAATGGTAGCTCCAATGAATTTCCATAGTTCAACACTATAGACATAGGCATCTGGTTCTGGTATATGTAGTCCTGATCGATCATACACATATCCTGATCTTTGACCAAAAGATAACATTAGTATAAACCAATAATGAGGCCTAGGATCATCATCATCTTCAGATGGTTTAGTTAGGGTAATCGTTTCTTCAATTGTTCCACTTTTAGTCTGAGCTGATAGTTCCAACTTCTTTCTATTTTTATACACATCTGGTGGTGTTCTTCTAGAAGACATATAACAACATAATAAAATGTGACTTAATAGATTAAAAATCTAACGTATAAAAATGTGGTTTAAATACTGAAAACTTGATTTTTTTCTGATTGTTTGTAAATCCCCCTAGTATTTAAAAAGAGTTTAAATAATACGGAGGGATTAATGTATATCATCAGTTCATGAAAAGTGTTAGAGAGATGAATGACACTCCCTCTCCTTTGGAATTTCTA
Organism: Candidatus Heimdallarchaeota archaeon; assembly: GCA_023139025.1. GTDB lineage: Archaea > Asgardarchaeota > Heimdallarchaeia > Heimdallarchaeales > Heimdallarchaeaceae > UBA460. Next base: position 2,493 of record JAGLOH010000207.1, read on the forward strand.
TTGGTAGATTTAGACTTTTTTATTCGTGAAAAGGAGAATGAAACTGAAGAACCTATTGTCAGAATAAGAGGGAAGACAAAAGATAATAAAACCCTAATCATCCATGTGACTGGTTTTTATCCATATTTCTATATCGATGACCTTGCAGAGACTACAAATGCGATTCAAAGTCTTCTTTATACTGAAAAGGAATTTGGTGATTGGATACAGGACCATTACCAGATTACTAAATACAAATATTATCAGAATAAACCAACCTTTCTTTACAAAATACTTGGTAGAAATCCTTGGCGTATTCATAAATATAGTAATAAACTAAAAGAAAAAGGGATTAAAAGCTACGAAAAGGATATTTCTTATGTTTCAAGATTTCTTATAGACACAAATATCAGATGCCTTAATTGGATTGAAATATCAAATTATGAAGAGAAAGAATCTCATGAATTTGGAAGAGTTATAGAAACAGATTTTCATAATATTAAAAATACGGAAAAAAGAGAACCTTTTCAATTTACTATTCTTAGTCTGAATATTGTTATTAACTCATTGACAAAGGAAGGTAAGAAAATTCAGAATTTTTCCAGTATTCTAGAAGAAAGCAAACAAAGAATTATTACTGCGTCTATAAGTTGGAGTCAAGATGGTGTAAATATAGAGTCTAAAAACTTCTTTCTTGAAAAAGAAGACAATGAATGTGAAAGAGAACTTATTAATAATCTAATCAATGAAATGCATTCTATTTCACCAGAAATAATTGTTACCTTTAATGGAAATCAAGTAACCTTACCTTATCTTATCGCTCGGATGGAAATTCTTGGGTTAGATTCAGAGAGACTTGGACCATTTCAAGATGCTAAAATCAAACCGCCTGTAGGATATTTAGGCTATAGAATCCCAGGATACATTTCCTACGATCTTGTTAAAAGTACTCGATGGTTGAGAACAAAATCTGGTAAGAAAAATTTAACTGAATTCTCCAGAGAACTTCTGAATATTGAAAGAAAAGCCGATTATGATACAATTAATCAATATTGGTCTAATATCTACTTAAAGAATCAAAAGAAATATAAGAAAAAGCTTATTGATTCATGCACTTTAGACTCAAAAATAATCTATCATTTGTTTTTCGAAATGGGGATGCTAGAATGGGTTGAGGTTATAAAATATGTAGGTCTTCGTCCTTCTGAGGGAATATACTCAACTCCAAGACACATAGGAGAATTTCAACTTTTCAGAGTTTTGAAACATAAAGATACATTAATACCACCTGAACCAACGAGAAAAGAATTAGCTTACAGAAAGAGCACAAGATCAATGGCAATTGGAGGGTTTGTTTTAGTTCCGAAAGGTACTTTGCATTCCGCTGTATTAATAGCTGATTTTAGATCGATGTTTCCATCTATCATGGTTGCATTTAACATTGGAGGTGAAAGCTATGAGGGGTCCATGGCATTACCTGAGAAAAAGTTTCGTAACGAACCTGATACAGGGATAAGAGTGATGATGAGGGGGCTTCTGGAGGAGAGAAAGGAAATTAAGAAAGAAATCTCTGATCTTGAAACATATATTCGAACTTATTCGGATTCTGATAAAAAAAGAGGTTTGGAAAAAGAGCTCCGCAAGTTAAAGACTAAATCAAGTGCTTTGAAAGTCACAGCTAACTCACTTTATGGTAGTCATAATTACGTAGGAAGTCGCTTCTATGATACTGAAATCTCTAATGCAATCACAAGTATTGCAAAGGAATATATTAAGAAAGTAGATAAATGGACGCAAGAAATATCTGATAATAAATGTCAGGTGATTTATGGAGATACAGATAGTATTTTTGTGAAACTTTCTGACACAGATACAATATTTAACTTAGCGGAAAGAATTAAAGAAGGGCAATCTTTTAAGCTATCAGATGCTCCTGAGGTTCAAGAATTATTGGAATTTTATGAGTCCAAACTTCCAAAAGAGATGGAATTAG
>JAGLOH010000208.1 GCA_023139025.1 Candidatus Heimdallarchaeota archaeon
TATGAAGCATCCTATTTTTGGAACTGGAGAGCTAACTCCAGTAGGAACTCCTGATGCTGCTAACTACATTAGAAAAGCAATAAGTCATTCAATTCCAAGAGATCAAATCGTAGACGAAATTTATGAAGGTTTAGCTTGTCCTGGAGCATCTCTTATGCCTCATGGTTTTTATTATGTTTGGGATAATTTAGAACCTTATTCTTATGATTTAGATTTAGCCATTGAATATATGTCGGATGCTGGATTTGAAGAAATATGGACAGGGACTGATCCTACTCCAACATCTGGTTTTTTTATATCAGTTATGCTCTTTGTCTTGATAGGTTTAGCATATCTTTGTTTTAAAGGGAGAAGATAAGAAAATGAAAATAAAGAATAAACTAACTTTTTTGATAGTGGTTTTTTTGATTTTAGCACCTTGTCTGATTGCAGGACATGAAACAGAGATACCAATTGCTTTCAGTATTAACCTTCTTTCTCCCAATGATGATGTGGCTAGAAATCAATTCTCAATACTTGTACAAGAAAATTTACCTAAAATTGGTATAGGTGTAAGAATACATGAATCAACAACTTGGGAAAATATAGCTAAAAGAACATGGAGTTATCCCTACATGGATTATGACCACATTCCTACATATGAAAATGGGGGGTATGATGCACTTTTCTGGAGTTTATCATCGAATCTTTGCTGGGATCCTCTAGGTTACTATTCAAGTTACCATCTCGGAATTAATCGAAATAATATCTATCAGTATGTTAACCCTTTAATCGCGGAAATAGAACTTGGTTACTTTACTGAACACAATATAACCAAATGGACAGAATTTGCTCATTGGTACCAAGCTGTTCTCTATGAGGATTTACCTGCTATAAGTATCATATATCCTAAATCTTTATACGCATTTAAAGAAATTTTATCCGGAATTGATTGGTTTTTGCTATCACTGTCAAAATTCCGAGCTGAAAAATGGGATGACCCTGCAGATCACATAATTAAATATCCTATTCCTGAAACACTAGAATCACCAAGTATTTTCTCGAAAATATGGAAATATGATAAGAAATGGATGGCGGCAGTTTATGGTTCACTTTTTCAAAGAAGTCAAATTAGTCATGAATGGGAACCAATAATTGCTACAAACTATAGTTTAAGTTCAGATGGAAGGAACTATACAATAAATCTTGATCTTAATGCTAAATTTAGTGATGGATCCCCTGTTTTTGCAGAAGATGTGAAATATACTTATGATTTACACTTCAATCCAGAAATTAAATCTGATTACTATTTCAATCTTAGAAGCAAGTTTGATTCAAACAATTCTATAGAAATAATTGATTCCAATACTTTAAATTTTAACTTCAGCTTCCCTTATGCATTCTCAATGGACTTACTTTCATTAGGTATTATTGATAAAAGCAGTGTAGAACCTGCAATAAGCGTATACGGATATTCCATATTTGATGAGGTCCCTTTGTCAGGAAACGTTCAGGATGTGTTGGTTAAATCTTGTGGCCCCTTTATGTTAGATAATTATACTACAACCAATGTTAAACTTGTACAGAATCCTTATTGGAATAATTTGAATTCATCAAATGGATTACAACCTAAACTTACAGACTTGTATTTCAATTATTATGAAGATAAAACTGAGGCTATAAATGATTTATATGCTGGAACAATCGATATTTTTGATCCAGGTTTTGGATATATATCACTATTTTTTGATCTTGAAGGAATAACAGGAGTTTTAGTTAATAATTTAGAAAATCGAGAATTAGCACTGAACATGAAACATCCTGTATTTGGAACTGGAGAACTTACCCCAAATGGAACTCCTGCGGCAGCAAAAGCAGTACGTAAAGCTATCAATCATGCAATTCCAAGACAAATAATAGTTGATCAAATCTATGAAGGTAGAGCGGCACCAGGTGTAACCCCGATGCCTGATGGTTGTATAGGCTTTGATGAATCATTAGAACCTTATGCATATGATTTAGATCTAGCTGATGATTACATGGAGGATGCTGGATTTGAAGAATTTGTAACTTGGTTTCTTGAACCAACATCTGGTTTTACTATAACATTTATGCTCTTTGTCTTGATAGGTTTAGCATATATTATTTTTACAGGGAGAAGATAAGTAAATGAAAAAGAAAAATAAGGATTTGTCACAAGGATAAGACATGAGGTAAACTCATATAGAAATACCAATTATCTCTCATAAATGATAGAGCTAGCTGAACTCTCAAACTATTTTTTCCTTACTTACGTCGCTATCTATATACTAACTCATTTTCCTTTTGACATTTACATGTTAATAAAAAGGAATAAGGCTTCATACCCTACACCTAATTTCCAGTCTACCTTAGAAGGTTTGTTAGTTGTTTTACCTACTTTTCTTTTCTGGTTTTATTTGTTGTTCAGTCCTATAGTTGTACTTAGCTCAGGGAGAAATATCTTCGTAATTGAACAGGTTCCTGACACAATTAAGTTTCCTTTCATCTTATTTGGAATTATAATTATGTCAATCGGGCTAATAATAGGGTGTTTAGGGAGAATAGGAAGAGGTGCATATTTAGCTAGAAAAGAAGCTAAACTTTCCACAACTTGGGGACATGCTATTGTTCGACATCCCTCTTACTTCTTGTATATTACCGGCTTCATTGGTTTATCTTTTACAGCTTTTTCACCATATCTCTTTGTTCTCTTATTAGGAATACCAGGATACATCTTGACATCCAAACATGAAGAAGAAGGTCTCATAGGAAAATTTGGTGAGGAATATAAAACATATATGAAAAAAGTAGGAAGATTTTTTTTAAAAATTAAAAGAGAAAAATAGTCTATTTAAATGGCCATTTTTCCAGAAGTTTCAATTGATCTTCTAATTTAGCATCTTTCAATATTTGAATAACTTCATTTTCGCTTAACTTTTTTGGTAATTTATCCATTCGACTAAAAACATCAATGAAAACAAATGCAAAAGCAAGAGAAAGTTTTGCATCTAGGCGTGTTATCTTATCAAATGTGTCAGCTGAAGTGTGACCATATCCTCTTCCAACTCGAGGATCAGGTTTTTCACCAAATATACAAATATTGGGAATTCCTTTCAGAAAGAAGGGATAGTTATCACTTGCTGTAACAATGTTTTTTGATACTTTGGGATCATATAGCAGTTGATTCTTCAAATTATTTATTTCAACATATAACTCCTCTATTCCACTACAGGTAATGTGTTTGGGTATATGACCAATAAGTCCATCTAGATTGATCATTGCAAATACATCAGATAAATCTGTATCATTCGCATAAATAGTTGAACCTACAACACCGAATTCTTCAACAGCAAATGCAATGAATCTCAAAGTTCTCTTAGGAATATAATCAAATTTCTTATACAAACGAGCAAGTTCTAGAATTGCAGCTATGGAAGCAGCATTATCAACAGCTCCTTGCCCGATATCATGACCATCGTAATGTCCACCAATCACAATAACTTCATCTTTCATTTCACCAGGAATTTCCCAAATGATATGTTTTGAAGTTAATCTTGGCGTTTCATTGGAAACTTTGACTTTACAATTAGCTATATCTTCTTTTGCAATAATCTCCTTAACTAGTTCATAGGTTTCCTTTGAAATACCAATTGCTGGAATCTCTCCTATTCTGTTAGACCTAACTGAACCCGTTGGAAACAATTGCCCTGGATTATGATTGGCAAAGACAAACACTTTAGCTCCAAAGTCAACTGCATTTGCATATTTTATTCTCCTATGCAACCATCCTTCCTCAGTGTCACCTGAATTGATCATCAGAATTTTTCCAGGAATTGAATCTTTGATTCGGTTTAGCTCAGTTTCAGAGCCGCCTTTTCCGTCAATTATGTTTCCTTCAACAGTTTCACCATGTGTAGAAGGAGCTAAAACTAAGGAAATAGCTGAAAATTCCTTCGTAAACTTGCTACTTTCGATATCAAATGAACATTCTCCTCTAATCCATCCCTGATACTCAAATTCATGAGTAAAAGCATCAATACCTTGGGATTTTAAGAATTTCAACATATATTGTTGAGCTTCTTTTTCACTTTCTGTTCCAGCAAATCTACTTCCCATTAGGCATAAATCTTTAATTCTCTCATAAATAGCGTCTTCAGAAAAAATCTTTCCAAGAATTCTCTCTTTTAACTCTAGAGCTTCATTCATAATATGGAATATAAATGAAGAGTTTTTAATATTAACTCATCATTATCAAAAATTGATCCATCTGTTTGCGCAAGAATGCTTCGTCAACGCTTCCTATAATCCTTTGATTGTTTGGTAAGATAATTGTTGGAATTGCAACAATATGGTATTCTTCAGCTTTTTCCACATTTTCTGTAACATCAATTACTTCCAAAGATAAACCTTTAGCATTAGAAATAATATTTCTCAGAATCCCTTCAAGATAAGGACACCAACTA
>JAGLOH010000209.1 GCA_023139025.1 Candidatus Heimdallarchaeota archaeon
ATGATAGTATCGTGACCACCAAGAAGATCTAACACTTCTCTGTAGAGCAAATTCTTATTCTGAGTTCTGTCAATTAACTCAACTATTTCATCCCCAAGGGCAATACTATAATTTATTTCTGTCTTAATTCTTTGAACAGGCAACATTCTCTTCACACCAGCTGGAAGTTATCGAATCCCTTCTCCATCCATTTTGATATCGAAGTACCCAAACAACAATCCTATCGTCTAGTTATACATTCTCCATCAGCATATTTAAGTTTTAATACAGTTCAATTTATTTTGAAAATTTCAGAAAAAATTAATAATTCCAATAAATTGAATTATAGCGACAATAATAGGGAAACTGAAGTATTTTCAACTTCTTCTTTTTGCTGTTTTACTATACTTTGATGAATATTGTTTTTTTCTCTGCCTTACATCAGAATGTTTTCGATCGATCACATATAGCAAAGTGTTAACATCAATTGATTCCTTATATTGGGGCTTGATTTTAATACTTACATAGGGGGATTTAACTGGTCCAAAAATGTCCACAATTTTACCAATATGTACCATTCTTTCAGTGACAACATTAGAACCAATTTTGGGAAGTTTTGGGGGATCTTGTAATATTGCATTTCCCAAATCACTAAAGAACATTATAGTACCAAGCTTCTTTATTCTATCTCGCTCCAATTTAATCAAACTCTTTAATTTATTTGGATCTGGATTTTGGTTTTTTTGAATCGCCAGATTTTTCAACTTTTTTGAGTTTTCTAGATACATTTGCTACGCGTCTAATCAACTCGGTTTTACTTGTTATTCCTTCGGGATTAATAATGACTCGACCTTCGCTCTCCCACTGGTTTTTAGAATATTTTTTGTCTTTTTCAACTTCATATTCCAGCTCTAGATACTTACATGCATAAACTATTTTTGATAAATTGCATTGATCTACTGCTTTATTCTTGGAAACTTTTCTACCTTGTTTACGTGTAAGTTGTTTATTGAAATATTCTGGGTAGAGAACAAAATAACGCTTTTTGCGCAACATAATATAGCCTTATTTGAATTGTTATTAAAATATTTGGAAGACTTACTATTCTTCCTTACGCTCTAACAATACGCAGTTGATATTACCATGTTGGCCAGGTCTACTTGTAACTATTGCTTTACCTATTTCTGTATCTATAACACAACCTTTGGTAATAATTCTTCTTCTTGCGTATTCACGGTTTGCCTTATTTTCAAGAACATTAAGTATTTTGACTTTCTGTGAGATACCTGTTGATTGGTCTATAACATTAGCATGTTCATCTACTAGAGTTCGATATTTGACATTTCCACCACGTGTTCTAATTGGTTTGAGTACTCTTGAACCAATTTGAGTTTCAGCTGGATATCTACCCATATCTCTTTTCTTCTTTGAAGCTGCTCTTCTGATTAGACCACCTGATAGTTTTCTTCGTGAGCGTTTTAACCACTGATATGGCATGTGTTATTTCACCTTGGAACTCATCCAAATTGTTCAAATATAAGACTTTCCATTTTATAGTTATTAGAAGATATCTAGTTTGTGACAATTTGATATTCCAGTAAAAATGAGAAGTATCTCATTAATACTAGGGAAAAATCTAAAAGTCATAATACCATTCTATACCTATGAGAAATAAGCCATTCATCATTTTTCTAGTTTCATTTCTTATTCTTCCCTTACCCATGCTATATCAAACAAATGCAGCTCTAACTAGTTATCAGATGAATGCTTCAACATTATTCAATTCAAGTACTAGTTCAGATGAGACTATTTTCTCTATAACAGAAGCTAGTAATATCCTCGAGAACCAACGATGGAAATTTCCCATGGATCAAGATCAAATTTACAAAGATTTAATGAAGTTTAACGGAAGAGCAATGATATCATTTTTCTCATTTGAAGAAAGGGATATGTTCATTGAAAATACCATGAATAGCGGTACGTTAATTGAGAAAATTTTCAAGTCAATCCCCGCTGTATCAATTGTATATACAAGAGAAACCTTACAACAATTGGAAATAAACAACCTAAGAGTGAAATATGTATATCCAATAGGAACATATGAGTATCAAATTCCACAAGACGTTGATATAGGTTACTCAGGATTAATGGATCTTAGTATTCTTCGTCAAGCTCTTGAAATAGATGCTGTTCATGAGCAAGGTTATACAGGATATGGTGTAGTAGTTGCAGTATTAGACAGTGGATTAAATACATCTATAACACCAGCTTTAAACGGTTTAAGAAACTATGATGAAACTAAAGTCATAATTGATCTGAACTTAATTCAAACTTTTGAAGACTCAGATGATTTGAGTGGTCATGGGACTCATATTGCTACTGTTTTAGCGGGAAATGGAAAATATAGAAACGAAGATGGCATTATAGAACTAACAGACGATTATGGAATTGCTCCAGATGCTCAATTAATCAACATTAAAGTTCTTGATAGAACAGGATATGGAAAAGATGAATGGCTTTTTAGTGGACTTGATGAGGCAGTGGGAGGTGTCTATATTACAGGATTAGGAACTGTTATACCTGATATAATTTCAGTTAGTCTAACTTCTGTAACATTTGCAGAAATGGGTGATCCCATAGAAGAACTGGTGTATGAAGCAGCACGACAGAATATACCTGTAATTGCATCTGCTGGCAATTATGGTCCTTCAGGAGCGTCAATTGGTGCTCCTGCAATCTGGGATCATGTTATAGCTGTTGGTGCGGCTGAATATATGGATAATCTCGCACTATTTACATCAAAAGGTTTGAATCAAAACTTTTCCGTTGGAATAGACATATTAGCTCCAGGTGTTGCAATTCAAGGAAGTGATGCTGCAACTGGTGGTTCAAGATGGGTTTCAGGAACTTCTGTTGCTGCACCTATTGTTAGTGGTATTTTTGCTTTGTTAATAGATGCCTTCCCAGGCCTTGGAGTTCATAAATATGAAGCAGCAATTTTAGAAACAGCAAATGATATGAATTTCCCAATTATTTACCAGGGAAATGGGATGGTTAATCCTTTAGCAGCTTATTATTACTTAGATTCTTATGAAAATCTTGGACTTTTTACAATATTACCAAAGCGAATTTCTCCAGTAAATGAGTATTTTTACTCATGTGTAGAGGGGGAAACCTCTGAATTCATTATTAAACTAATATCATCTTTTGATGGACAAATAAATACAGCTCTCACAGGAGATTCGCAATTCATTGAGATGTCAAATCAAATAGATGTCTTTACTGGTTGGAATCACTTTGCATTCAATATCTCAATCCCTCTAAACACACCTATAAGAACTATTACTGCAGGAATTTCGTTTGAGAATACTGATGGAATTATTATAACTATGAGTGTTTCAATTCAAACTAGATATTTAGGTGGGACGGTTCTATTTGATAACTCTCACGAAAATGATACTGAAAATAGATGGTTTGATGCATCTTCATCAGTGGGGACACACACGTATCTTACTCGAATCTTGAAAGACAGAGGTTTTCGTATACGTAATCACTATCAAGGAAACTACTCGTTTACAAATATTGATATTCTAGTCATCTCAGATCCTGAATTTAATTTTACTTCAGAGGAGTTAGTTGATATCCAAGATTTTGTTACTAGTGGTGGTTCCCTACTATTTTTGATTGACAGCATTAGATTTATTGATGCTAAATCTGTAGATAATGAACCACTAATTTCAAGTAATTATTATGCATGTGATGAATTACTAGAACATTTCAATATGAGTGTGGGACAATCAGTACCTATTACTTATGTTCCCTATGAAGCACAGATTATTGAAACGGAAAATTTTGATGTAGATTCTTTTATGTTTTGGGGAAGACCTGTCTTTTTCTCGGATAATCCAAACGAAAACAACACGGTTATAGCTACATTTGACACTGTTATAGATAGTGAAAAATTTACTTTTAATGCTGCAATAGCAAAGGAATATCACGACGGAAGAGTAATGGTTTTTGGTTCAGGATACCCATTTACAGATCATGGTTTGTTACCAGATTCCTATGAAAGTAACCCTTCAAGAGCTGGATTAGATTATTCATTCAAAGATATTTTTGGTTTGGATGATAAAAACTCTCAATTAGTGAATGAAACATTCAATTGGCTTATTGATACACATAGACCAGAGTATATAATAGAAAGTACTCCAGAGGAAACATTCATCCGAAAACCAGTATCTATTGGTGTTCAAATCAGATTCAAGAATGGAAGTTTCTATGTAAGTGGAAATAACAAATTGAATGCAACTCTAATGTATCCAAATTTAGTATTTGAAAATCTTGAACTAATCTATAATTCAACATCAAGTCAATATGAAATTACTTTTACGCTAGAGGAATATGGATTGTATATTTTAT
>JAGLOH010000021.1 GCA_023139025.1 Candidatus Heimdallarchaeota archaeon
AGTGGATTTATGAGTAGAGATGATATTCTTGTGACCACGACAAGTAAAAGATGCAGAATCCATTAAGAGAGATTCAGAAGATTACTTAACAAAATTTCGCTTTAGGTGAAAAATAAATAGAAACAACATTGTTTCTGCAAATAATTTAAATTACACCATCTTCTAATTAGATAACGTTATAATTATATATGCTCAAATCTGTCGTAGGTAGACATCTATGTCCCAAGAATTAACTTTAGAAAAAGCCTTTGAATGGTTTAATAGTCGAGTATCTTCATCTTTTTCTAGTTACAGAAACAGTGCATCAAAACAAATTAGATCTATTAATGATAAAGTTGAAGAATTAAAAAGTTCTGCACATCGTTTTGATTACTCTGATATAAAAGATCCTGATGTTTACCAAAATTATTCTACAACAATTTATAACAGAACTAACGAGTTATTTGATGATTTAGAAATTCCTGAAAACATCACTTATAATAACCTTGAGAATTTTGCAACAGTTATAAAAAATAAAGTAAATTCGTACTTGAGTTTTCTTTCAAAGTACTTATCTTGGTTGAAAAGAGATAGATCTTACAAAGATAAAGTCAAAAGCTTGGATAGAGCTCTTACAAGGCTTAAAGAAGAAATACATCATTTTGAAACAAAAACTATGGTTAACTATTCAGAGATTATTCCAAAAGAGAAGGTGCTAGATGATATTGAAAATCTTACTCATTTAGTACAAAGGGACAATGAACTAGAAGAGGATATAATCTCACATGCAGATGAAGTAGAGAAGTTAACTAAGGAAATTGACAAGCAAAAGGAAAAACTAAATGAATTGAAGAATCATCCAGGTTTCATCCAAAGAGAAAATAACATAAAGGAACTAGAACACATAGAAATTTCAATTTCCAATAAAGTTTCTGAAATTAAAAAACTCTGCAATAAGGTGCTTAGGGCAGCAGATAATAAGAAAATAAGTTTGGATAATTATGATAAAGATGTAATGAAGGGCTTGATAAAAGATCCTTTAAGTCTTTTCATTAAAGAATCAGAAGGATATCGAGGAATTAAAGCAGCTCTTCAGACTCTAAAAGAAATAAGCCTTGACCCTTCAATTCAGATGAAGAAAGAAAAACTTCAAAGAGCATTTGATAATATTGATGAAATAGTTAATAATGAGCTGTTAGAAAATCAGAAGAGAGCTCAATTCATTATAAAACAAAATGAAGCTATAAATCACAAATTTGAAGATATGCAACTTTTTGTTAAAATAAAGAAATTTGAACAAGAGATTGATAATCTTACAATTGATAGAAACCGTATAACACTCTCACTTAGAAGAGAAAAAGAAGAAATTGAAGGTAAAATCGCATCTATTTCTAAATCTGTTGAGGAGAGAATTGTTGAGTTTACTGGTAAGGAAATGAAACTGGTATTCTGAATTGTGCATTTAACCTTCAATAGATTATTTTTCCTTATGTCAGAAATCTTAATTATTGTGAGCATTTTTACATGGAAGAAATATTGTGTCAATCTTATGAAATGCAACTAACAAATATGCTTGAAAAAATACTGTATATCGGAAAGATTATGGCAAAACTTCCGACAACAAAAAAGATGCGAGAATATGTTTACAACAAAAAGAGAAACTAGTAGAGCTTCAATCTAGAACATTCTCTTGCCCAACCAAATAAGTTTAAAAACAATGTTGAGATAAACGTACAAGTAATAGCTGAATTTATAAAGTGAAGCTAAGCAAACAAAAAGCAGGTACCACAGATGGCTTTTGGAATAACATTCGAAAATAAAACAAATGAATTAAAGACTACATTAGGTGATCTGAAAATTAAAGTTCCTGAAATTGAGAGTGCAGCAATTGTATCTATAGAAGGATTACCTATAGCTTCAGTGCTACCACAAGAAATTGAAGAAGCACGTTTAGCTGCAATGACTGCAGCAATGCTTTCTCTAGGGGAAAGGGTAGCTCAGGAGATGCAAAGGGGAGAATTAGAAAAAATCTTTATTGAAGGTGCTTACGGATACATTATTACTTTAGCTGCTGGACAAAATGCTGTTTTAACTGTTTCAGCTAGAAAGGAAGCAAAATTAGGTTTAGTTTTTCTGGATATGGCTAGAGCAGCTCAAGAAGTTGAACGACAACTTAACTGATTTTACTTCTCTCCATTTTATTTCATTCAATACAAACTAATATTATTTATTTTTACAACGAAAACTATTGTCATCTTACGAAAAACCTTTAAAAACAATCACTTTTCAGAATTTGAGCTGAATAAATGGGAGAATTAACTAACGAACAATTTGCAGGTGATGAATTAGTAGTAAAGCTAGGAAGATTAGAGGAAAACATCACTGTTCTTAAGAATCAAAGAAACGAATTTAACCAGCTCACAAAAGATTCTCTTGGATTAAGAAATGAAATTAATGAAGAGATTCATCAATTCTTAGAAAAAGCTAAAGAATTTACAGTTAAACGTGATGATTTAAACACTCAAGTTAAACAATTAAAGCTACAACGAAAAGAATTGTATGAAGGTTTACAGGTTAATAAGAAGGCTCTAGAGGAAATAGTTGAGAAAGAGAAACTCCTAGAAAAAGGGGATGTTCAAAAAAAACGAAGAAGTATGAGCAATCTTAGCAGCAAGATAGACAAATTGGAATGGGATTTGCAAACAAGTGTTCTGAAACCTGAAGAAGAGAAAGAGATGATTCAGATTTTGGAAAAACTATCTGAAAATCTAAATAGATTAGCAGAAGAAGTTCATATCACAACTCATCAAACCGAATTATGGAGAAAAATTTCATCCTCCCAAAAACAAATCAATCAATTACATTCTCAAATAGTTGATTATGCAAAAGAATCCCAAATTTATCACAATCTAATGAATCAACAGTTTCAACAAGTTAATGCTTTAAGAAAAAAAGCAAATGACTATCATAAGGATTTCTTGAAAAACAAGAAAAAAGCAGATAATTATCATAAAGATTTTCTCTCAAAGGTTACAGAAAAAAATGAACTAAAGAAGCAACTAAAGGAAGCTCAAAATGATCACAGAAAAAAGATTAGAGAAAGAATCAAATCTAATATACAAGAAAGTGTTGATAAAGCATTTAAGAAATATGAAAATGGTAAAAATCTATCTCTTGAAGAGTTTAGATTGCTAGTAGAAAATGGATTGATCTGAAATAGACAATCTTGCATCTATTAGGTTAGTTTTAAAAGAAGTAACTAAAAAAAGGATTAATAAAGTGATAATCCTAAAATCATCCATAATCATTTGAAAATGTGAAAATCTCAAGTAGGTTTATTTTATGCGATTACTGACACCCAAATTCATCTACAAAATATATGCGAAAAGACTTTTTGCTGAAATAAAAAACAAACCTATTCCAAAACATATTGGAATTATCTTAGATGGAAATAGAAGAGCTAGTAAAATGATGGGTATTGATTATAAAACAGGTTATGAACTTGGTGCTGAAAAACTTGAAGAGGTTCTTAATTGGTGCTGGGAATTAGAGGTTGAGGTAATTACCTGTTGGGTATTCTCAACTGAAAATTTTTCACGACCTAAGAAACAAGTTGAATACATTATGAAACTTGCAGTTGAAAACTTGAGAAGAATCAGAGAGGACAAACGTATAGCTACAAATAAAGTAAAAGTAAATGTTTTAGGAAGATTAAACCTACTACCTAAAAATGTACAAGAAGAGATAAAATTAACAGAAGATGCAACCAAAACTCACGATAAATATGTTCTCAATCTCTGTATGGCTTATGGAGGTCGTGCAGAAATTGTAGACGCATTGAAACAGATATTAGATAAAATGAAAGAAGGGAGCATTAACATTGATGATGTTGATGAAGAATTAATCAGTAATCACTTATACACTGACGGTATTTCAGATCCTGATTTAATCATTAGAACTTCGGGAGAAGAAAGATTGTCAGGATTTCTTTTATGGCAATCAGCATTTTCTGAATATTATTTTGCAGAGGTTCATTGGCCACTTTTCAGAAAAATAGATTTGTGGAGAGCAATTAGAACATTTCAAAGAAGACAGAGAAGATATGGAACTTAATTTTACTCTGGTTTTATTCGTAGAAATCATCTCTTTGACCCCAATCTCTCTCTAATAACGCGATTAGTGTGTCAATGTTGTAGCCTGTATTTGAACTAATAGGGAGCAATTCACCAGTGGATTTAAACTGCTGTAAAATGTCTATAATACTCATACCTAGTTGTTGAGATAAGGAAACAATACCACTTCTCTGTAAATCGGTAACTAATGATTCTGGAGAATCAATCCAGTTATCCAGATTTTCCATTTGAACTTTTTCAATTATATCTGACTTTGAAATAGCAGTTATTTGTGGTAAAGCCAATTGAAATGCAACTGAAACACTGAGTAATAAGATACTGGAAAATCCTTCTGGCCTTAAGGCAAGAGAAGGATCAATTAAAAAGATAGAAGCTGGTTGACTACCTTCAGCTATAACTGAGGAAACTAACCTTCCACTGCTTCGGTAAGCAAATAACTCAATTTGACCCGGTGTATCTACAAGTAAGTATTCTGGTTTAATATAATCAATCTCATCTCGTATAGTGTCAATTTTTGTTGCAATAAGATCCATACTGGCAATCATAGCACCATTTGGTCCCAAATCTAGTTTATCCATCAAATTATCTATATTCACAATGTCTCTTGCATCTATATCAGGATTGTAGGGTAATCGTCTAACTCCTGCATCAAGGTTAAGTGTTATAACATCTAATTTTTTTTCGTTGAACCAATCAAGAAGGGTTCTTGTTAAAACTGTTTTTCCGCTACCAGCGGTACCTAACAGAAAAATTGTATAATATCTTTTTGCCATTTTATCTATTCCTCCAAATCCATTACTCTAGCCTCAGTAAAATTGTTTTCAAAACATTCTCTTAGTTTCTTTATCGCTGTCTTGACCTGAGTTTTAGCTATATCGCCAACTCCAGATATGTGAATGACAATCCCTTGTTTATCCTTATAAGCAGGATGAGATTTTATGTATAGATCCTCAAATTCACCCTTTAGCTCTTTAATAAAAGGAGCAAGTTGACTCTCTGCACAACCAAAAATCTGAAACTTCTTCTCGAATAATTCACTTCGATTCAATTCCTTCAACTTAGGAATGACATGTCTATTCATAATATCTTTCATCTCAGTTGGTACCCCTGGTAAACAATAGATGCTCATCTCTTTATATTTGAAATAGCATCCAGGAGCACTTCCGACATCATTATCAAAAGCTATCGCTTCAACTGGAAGATAGGCCATTTTCACACGATCCTCAGTTAGAGATAGATTTCTCAATTCATAAAAATCCTTTATTTGTTTAAGAGCTTTAGAATTTTTTACCAATTCAATACTTGTCGCCTTTGAAAGAACTTCTAATTGGATATCATCATATGTTGGACCAAGACCTCCTGATACAATAATAATATCAGGCTTTCTTTCGAATAATTCAAGAAAGAATTCCACTGCTAATTCCAAATCATCTCGTATACAAGTAACTCTTCTAACTTCTATTCCTAGCCTTGTAATTTTTTCACCTATGAACGTAGCATTTGTATTGGTAGTTACACCTATTAATAGTTCATTCCCTAAACAAACAATTTCAGCTGTTGGTAAATCCATCAATAATCCCTACTAACTATCTCGATTTACAGCTTTTTTTGCAATTTCAATGAGATATTGCATATATTTCTGATCTAGTGCTGGTTCAGCTTTTTCTAGATACTGCAGACTTGATTTATACAATTCTTCAGCTTTGCTTTTTGAGTATTTCAGAGCATCTGTAGTTCTGAAAATCTCTCTGACAGATTCTACATCATTATTACTAGCATTTCTATTTCCTACTACTCCTTCCAGAGTTTCTCTTTCTGAATCATCCGCAAATTCAAGAGCTTTAATTAGTAATAGAGTTTTCTTCCCCTCTTTGATGTCACTATCAATGGGTTTTCCAGTTTTTTTAGCATTTCCAAATGATCCAATTATATCATCCACAATTTGAAATGCTATTCCTGCATTTTTACCAAAAAACCCCAGATTATCTATTTGAGATTCTGTAGCATTTGCTAAGATTGCACCCATCTTGGTAGCAGCATTAAACAATGCAGCTGTTTTGCCTTCAACCATTGTTAAATAATCTTTTTCTGATACATTGAATCTTCCCATGAAGTCGGTTTCAATTATAACTCCACGAACTACTTTAAAGAACCCTTCATTAAATTCCAAAGATGCTTTCAAAACCGTTTCTGGTGGGAATTCATTGACATGAATGGCCTTATAAGCCATGTTATAAACAAAGTCACCGCCCAATATTCCCATTGAAACGCCAAAATCTTCGTGGTTCTTGATTGTATCTCTATAATTCTGGTTGGAATATAGAGTTAGAACTTTGTGAAAGGCTTTTTTACCTCTTCTAGTTTCAGCATTGTCCATGATATCATCATGTATAAGACTTGCAGTATGTAACAACTCAAGAGAAAGAGAGGCTTTTATTATTCCATTTTCATCTATATCTGGATTAACTGCTGATCCCGCTGTAACCATTAGAATTGGTCTAACTCTTTTTCCACCAGAGAAAAGAAATCGTTCTATCTCATCATAGTAAAATTGTAAAAATTCGTTTTTATCTATTGTTATGGCATTTTTGTACATGAATTCTTTTAATGAAGCATCAATTTGTTTCATCAAATTAGCATAGTATGAAAGAAACATAATTATCGTCCTAGAGTCTGTCTGATTACAGAAAGAGTGCCACTATTAAATTTTTGTTCTTTGTGTTAGTATAGATATCAAGCACAAAATATTTGAAATACCAAAAAAAGAACTTAATTGAATAAGATGGTTGACACAACAAATTTTCAAGATATTGCAACAAAAATAGAGGAAAGGCTTCTAAAAAATGATATTAGAAGAGAAGAATTACTTAAATTATCAAGAATAATAATTAAATATTCTGGACAAAGTATCGAAAATTTCCACCGAGGTAAGATACTTCAAGCTAAAGAAAAATTAGAAGAAGCAAAAAATGAATTGTCAAGAGTTAACAAGATTCTGAATGAAAATCCAGCGCCTTATAACATTGGTATCATTGGTGTAGCTATGCAGGAGTACACAGAAGCCCGATTATTTTATGATTTGATAGAAAATAAGAAACTTACTCCTGTAGAGGACCTTGAAGTTACAGATTCATCGTATTTATTAGGTATAGCAGATCTCATAGGGGAGCTTAGGAGGTTTATTTTAGAAAACCTAGTAGAAGGAGATATTGATACTGCAAAATACTTCTATGGCATAATGAAAGAACTATATGGAACTTATCTGCAAATTGAATTTGGTAAGAATCTTATACCAGAATTACGAAGAAAAAAGGATACAGCACGAGTACTAGTTGAGCGAACATTATCAGACCTCTTCGTTGCACAACAAAGCAGAAACTTAGAAAAGAGATTGGATGAAAAGAGCAAAGATTAATCTTTGTCTAATACGATACAAATTACTCCAACATCCATAAGATTAGTTCCAGTATAACCAGTTATGAGTTCTCCTCCATATTTTTTGAAGAAAAAGTTGGTATTATTTTCAGCTAATGTTTTTTCCGCTTCTTTTTCTTTACCTTTATCTGAGATTGTAAATGGACCAACTATAGCCCCAGCTGCACTAGAATTTCCATCAATACCATCAGTTCCTAAACTAAGAAAATAGATCGCTTCAGTATCTTTGGTAGATAAGGCAAAAGACATTGCCAATTCCTGATTTCTTCCCCCTCTACCTCTTAACGAAGATAACTTTACAGTAGTCTCACCTCCAAACAGTAAATATTGAATGGTTTTTCTTTTTTCTTCTTCTAAATTTGCTAAAAATGTACCTGCTATACTAGCAAATTTCACTCCCATTTCTTTTGCTTCACCTTGGATTCTGTGATCGATAATTTCAGAAATTGCATTAAGCTTAAGTTTTGTGTTCAACAGTTCAAGAAGACCAAGATTATCTCCAACAAGATAGTTTTTCACATGAGAAAAATCTGCTAAATCAGAAGAATTTTCCTTTAATGAGCTATTTAATCCTCTTTTCAATATTTTTCTGACTGGGTCTGAAAGAGAAGAATTAAGAGAATACTTCTCAAAAACATCAGCACAATCTCTCCAGGTTGTATTATCAGTAACAGTTGGACCAGAAGCTATGGTTGAAAGATCATTACCTACAACATCAGAAATAACTAATGTTACCATTGAGGCATCTGATAATGCAGCGAGCTTACCGCCTTTAATTTTTGAATAATGTTTTCTTATTGTGTTAAGCTCAGAAATGGAAGCACCACATGATAGCAAAATTTCCACTAATTTTGAGTATTCTTCAAGAGATAAACCAAAATCAGGATATTCAAGAAGTGCACTACCACCACCAGAAATAAGGAATATACACAAGTCTTTAGAGGTACTTTCTTTCAGTAAAGAAATAACTTTTTCAGCTGCATCAAGACTATTTTGATCTGGTTTAGGGTGACCAGTTTTATGAAAATGAAAATTATCCAGATCTGGCAAATCTGATATTTGATTATCGGGTGATACGAGAATAATACGAGAAAAAGACCTTGTAAAACGTTCTAAGAACCATTTAGACATGGTTTGAGAAGCTTTTCCAAAAGAAATCAAGTAAAAGTTCTCATAGGAATTTAAATCGTAACTGTCATTTTTTATTACTAATCTATCATCGCTGAATGAAATGAATGTAGACAATAAATTTTTTGGTTGTGCTTGTTCAAGAATAAATTCTACAATATCTATTAAGGATGTTAAGATCTTTTCTTCAGAGAAGTTCCTCGATAGTTTAACTATTGAAGATCTATTCTTGACAAACATACAATTTGGTTAAATCTAGAAATTTTAAGAAGGTTTCTAAGTTATTTTGACAACTTGTTAGATTGCTCATTCTCGATAATTGTGTTTTATTATTTCTTGAACAATCTTAGATGTTGATTTTCCCGAAACATGTTTTTGAAGTCTGATAATTTTTATATGGGGATAGCCCCTCGCTGATATAGCTTTGTAAAGATCTTTTTCATCATGTTTCTGATCATATCCCAATGCGATTATATCTGGATTTACAATATCAATCATCTTCATATAATCAGTCTCATCCCCCACTATTGCGACATCAACGCCTTTTACATACTCAACTATTTCAACTCTATCTTTTTGAGAATTTGTTGGAGGGTGGTTCTTTAATTTCTCAACGTTTTTGTCAGTTGCTATAATTACTACAAGAACATCTCCTAAGAGCTTAGATTGATTAAATGTAAAGAGATGGCCAACATGAAGTATGTCAAAAGTCCCACCTGTTAAAATTACGGAAATTTGCTTACGTCCTAGTTCTGTTAAATGATAATTGTTTTGATAATCAACTTCTATCGACCCCTTTTCGATTAAAGATTCAACAGAAGTGTTTACATATTCTATAGAAAACCCTAATTGTCGTGAGACACTAGTTAGAGAACTTTTGATATTTTTTAGGGAATTTATATAGACTTGTTTGATTACAAGTTTATCTTCTATACTGGACATACTTAACCATGCTCGTTTTGTTCTAGTGAAAACTTAATAATTATTTCATCACCATCTTCGAGATTCATTGTATCTCTAATACATACATCACTTATGATTTCAAGAATGTTATCGCCATGGTGAGTTCTCCTAGGTTTAATTCCCGCAACTTTAGCATCAAGCTCAATAACTTCAAGTGGATAGCATAAAACATCCCCGAATTCTCGCTCTTCACCTTCAAACCCGGTAATAATCGTTGGCCAAGAACCTCTAATCAAATCCAATCTATCCTTATCAGCAGCATCTATTCTAACATTTAATGTTCCATGATAAGGTGTGAAACCTAATTTAGTTTTGAATGATTTAAGATACGCTGGTCGAGAAATGTAATATTTTCCCTGCCCTGTACCTGTTACAATTTTTCCTTTAAGTGTAACAAAAGATAAATCTGGATGAAGTGCTTTTTCAAGTTCAAAACGAAGTTGTTCAAGAATCGAAATACCAATGGGGGTTAGTTTAACCAAAGAACCTTTAGGTGTAGATTTCCAAGTCACAATCTTCTTCTTATCAAGCTCTTGTAAACATCTTGATGCAGTTTGTTGGGAGATGGAAAAGTAGTTAGCTAGTTGAGTAGTAGTTACTTCTATAACTTTTTCCGCTGCTCTTCTCTGAGCTAAATAAATCAAAATTGCTATTTCTCTAAAAATAGAGTTTTTAGTTGAAAGATCAAGTATATTCACACTCTCTCTGCTTTCTCTACTGCTGTTCACACCAACACCTCTTCTGAGCTATTATACGTAAAAATGAGGGGATACTTAAATTTTTCAATACGTCATTCAAAAATGAGTAACAAAAATTTGATTCAGTTAATATTTTATATTGTTGCTCTTAACCAAAGTTATGGCTCTTGAACAAACAATAATTGAAGAATGGGAAAGAGTAAGAGCTCCAAGTGCACCAGAACTAACAGAAGTTAAGCTAAAACTCAAAGAAACTGCACTTCTAGTTTTGGATATCCAAAATAATAACTGCAATGAAGACAGAAGATTAAGGTGTTTGAAGAGATTGCATCACATTCAGTTAATTCTGGAGAAAGCTAGAAATAGTGAAATGTTGATCATTTATAGTTTAACAAGTGCAGCATCAAGAAATGATATCAGAAGAGAAGTCTTTCCAAAAAAAGATGAAGTTGTTATAAAATCAGGTGTTGATAAATTCTATAATACAGAATTAGAAAATATTCTCAAAAATAATAAAATTAAAACGGTCATTATCGTTGGAACCTCAGCAAACGGAGCTGTTCTACATACTACCACAGGAGCAGCTGCAAGAGGATTAGAAACTATTGTCCCTGTAGATGCAATATCGTCAACCTATCCATATGAAGAACAATATTCTGTCTGGCATTTAATGAATGCGCCAGGAACAAGAAGAAGGGTAACCTTGACTAAGGCAAGTATGATTAACTTTGTCTAAAATCAATTAGTGTAAAACAATGAAAACTATTATAACATTATCTAAAGTCCAAAGGAGAGAAATACCTGAGGGATTCAGAAAAAATGATAATAGGTTCTCTGAGACACTCGTAGAGTATTTCCTTGAAGAATATACAGCAAAGGGAGATATCGTATTAGATGTATTTGCGGGATTAGGAACAACTCTTTTTGTAGCAGAAGATATGGAAAGAATTCCGTATGGAATAGAGTATGATGAACAAAGATGTAAATACATTAGAGAGAATCTGAAACATAAAGAGAACATAATTCATGGAGATACGTTGAAATTACTTGAATATAACATTCCAAAATGTGATTTCTGTTTAACATCCCCACCGTATATGCCTAAAGATGATATTGAAAATCCTTTCACTGCTTATTCAACACAAGGAGGTTATGAGCAGTATTTACTGGATTATGGGATAATTTACAAACAGATAAAACAAGTAATGAAACCAGACTCAATCATTGTTGTAGAAGTGTCGAATTTAAAAAACCTTGGTGGGGTTACAACTTTAGCTTGGGATGTTGCAAAAGAAATCTCTAAAGTTTTGCATTTTGAAGGAGAAATAGTAATAAAATGGGAAAATGCAAATACAGAAACGAATGATGGGATATATGGATACGGTTATGATCATAGTTATTGCTTAATTTTTAGAAACAATAGATGTTAAACGAAAGTTTTATTAAAAGAATATCATCAAAAGAAAACGTAATGGGCTAGTAGCTCAGCTAGGTAGAGCAGCAGGCTTTTAACCTGACGGCCAGGAGTTCAAATCTCCTCTAGCTCACCATTTTGTATCCTTTTAAAAATCCTTTTAACAGAATTTTTGTTCTTGCTAGTTAATGAAAAAAGCAATCTTAAAACATGCTTTAAATCAATTAAACAAGAAAACAAGCACTATTTCATTTCAAGGAATAAATAAACTCCCTGAACCTGTTCAACGTTATCTTCGTCTCGTTCTAACTAAGGGTTCTGAATCTACTTACTATTGTAAAATGCACTATGGAGGTTATTTTCGAACAGATTCAAAACGTCCTTGGTTTTCTATCAAAGGTTATTATCATTATCTAGTTGATAAGCCTGCATTCTATTGGCGAGGTAAAATCAAACCATTACCCATTCTTTCTATAACAGCTCGAGACTATTACTATAAAGGAAAGGGAGAAGTTATAATTAACCTTTATTCTTTAATTTCAATTGACAGAAGTTCAGGGAGTGACATAGACAAGGCATCACTTCTTCGATTCCTACATATTTCTTAGGTGTTTGGTATCTTCCAGAAGGAGACTTTGAGTATGTTAAATTCAATGTTGAGGTTATTGATTTTAATAATCCCCAATAGTTAGTAACTATATATCATCGTTCTATTTCAATGTCATATTTTTTGGTTATTTTTTCATTTTTATACGAGTTCTTACCATTATTATAATAAAAACAATAGCTGCAGAACCCACCAAAGCTATGAATATTGGTAAAATTATTACTATAAGGGGCAAATCATCATGTGGATCTAAATCAAAATAAATTGATATTCGACAATGGTTTTCATTTGTAAAGTCATCAATAATATCCCATTCGTAACGTTTCCCTCCATCAATTCTTGATATTTCTGGATTTTTTACTAAATCTACATTACAAGGTGCAGAACAGGAGAGACAAAATTCAGTAAAACTAGAAGGTTGTTTTCCCAAAACATCAAATATAACGGTTTTATTCACACCTTTCCCCCACAAACTTAGTGCTTCTAAGAAGTGTCTGATAGTAATTGAATTGGTGCCAGTTTCAATATTCATAATCAAATTCAATTCATAATTGATTCTAGTAGTTGAATATCCTTGGAAGGTTACATTTGTTAAGATAACCATACTAGGATATTCATCGAAAGGATCAAGTTCCCACCAGGAATAGTCAATAAATGAAGTTTGATTCCCAGAGCCATCATCAAATATATATGGTGAAGTTAAATTTGTAAAGTAAAGTATAATGGGCAATACTAGTTGTATCTCAGATGTATCATTCTGATTCAAAATCTCATACTCTGATTGTATTTGAATTTTCAGTGCTTCTTTGTGATTAGTCGCATCGATGGTAAAATGAATGTATATCTTCTCTACTGTGAGATTTGAGCTCAATCCCTCTGGATACAAATCCCATATCCAGACATTTTGAGGAGCTTCAACTCGACCATTAACAATAAATGAAGACGGAGATTTAGGTATTGGTATAGAAACAAGAATGATAACCAAAAATATACTCATTCTCACAACACATTTATTCGAAGACATATATATCAATATATCGTTATTTTGAGATTATATAAATGTTTCTCTTAAATTTACTGGTCCTTATACTCCTTTTTTATCTTGCTTTGTCTAATTGTATAATAAGATCCTTCAACATATTTCTCTTGTTCTACCCCACCTCGAAAGGTATTAACATTTAGCCCTTTTTCTTTGGCAACCCAGTAAGCAAAGAGTGGAGCAAATACTCCATAAGGTATAACAGAATTTTCCTCTGAACCAAAATAAGGTACTTCTATCCATTCAGAATAAGCAAAATCTGGTTGAACTTCTGAAAGAATGATAGGATCCGCTCTAATAATTTTCTTAAGCACGGGCGCAATCTCTGATGTTCTTTGGAAGGATATATCCTGAGGAGCTATGAATACTACTGGTGTATTTTCTTCTGTTATGAAATAAGCTGTATGACAGTATTCTTCAATTTCCTTACTGAATCCAACTAGTGAAAATTCATACATTTTAAATTCCCCGAACAATGCATTCCCATAATTTGGACCAGATGCAGAATAGATGTATCTAGAAGCGCTAGAATGGCTAATACCTAATTCCTCGATCAGTGGATTTCCTATTATTTTTTCTATGATATCAGGTATGATTTCTAATTCTGAATAGTCAGGATTTCTCTCAAAACTCTCAGCTAGAAGTAACAAAGCCATTTGAACAGCTGTATAGCTCTTCGTTTGTGGAACATCATGTTCATAACCAACATACTTACTACTTACTTCTCCTTCATATGAACTTGATTTCAGAGAATCTATTAGAGAAGATTTCGCGTAAATGAACTCATCAGACATTTCAGCTACTGGGCTATCTGGATT
>JAGLOH010000210.1 GCA_023139025.1 Candidatus Heimdallarchaeota archaeon
CGAAGAAAGAAAATGTTTCTTATCAATCACAGACTATGGAAAAGGTATTTCTCCTGAGGAAAGGAAGTCTATTCTAAATAGACTTGAGAAAAAGAATGTAAACAAATCCATATCAGGACTTGGATTACACATAGTAAAAACATTAGTTGAAAGATATAAAGGTAGATTCTGGATTAAAAGTCGAGATATAGATGATTATTCCAAAGGAACTATCTTCAAAATAGGATTATTTACTGGATAAATGAGGATAATTCCTACTTCTCCAATCCTCTTTAATTCGAAAAACTTAGTACTCCTCAACACAGAACAAATCACAGATGGATTAAATATGTCGAATGATGTGTTCTTAAAGATGCATCAAATAGGATAGAACAGCAGTAAGAGAGATATAAACAAATGAAGCCAGTAGTTAGGAGCTTGAAAGCAATGAATTCAATTTACCAAAATACAACAGGTACCAAGATTGATCAAAAAAAGAAACAAAACGAAGAAATTCGAGTATTACATGTTGACGATGATGAAGCTATACTATACATGTCAAAAGCATATATTGAAAAAATCGGAGAAGGAAGAATCATAGTAGATTCTTTGCAAGATCCAACATTAGCTCTCAAAGTTCTAAAAGAAGGCACATTTGATGTAATTGTTTCAGATTATCGTATGTCCAAAATTGATGGTCCTAAATTAGTTGATGTACTCGAAGAAGCTGGATTCTCCATTCCAATTATAATGTTTACAGGAGGAGGAAGGGATGAGGATTTTGAAAATATCTTAAACAGTGGAGTTGACTATTATATCAAGAAGGGAATTAATGTTAAATCCCAATTTAAAGAACTTGTTGATGTGATTTTAGAATTGTATAGACAGAGGGAGATAATCAATTCGTTTCTTGAATGCGAACAGAGATATATTCAGCTAATTAATCGCACAAAACCTGTGTGAAAAAAGATCAAAAGAATAAGACAGATAAATTTGAAAATAAAAATGTGGAATTTCCTATTAAGATATTCTTCTTACAGAGTAAGATTCTCCATATTTTTTCGCTCTGGTGTTTTGAGCTTTCTAGCATAGGAGAAGACTTTTATTTTCTTCTGATTCTTGTTCTTCATTGAGAATTGCAGATCCTTATCTAAACTCTTTACAAAAATATGGTAATTCATCTAAAGGATGGTCTACAATCCTCACACATCTTATATATGCATCCAATCATTCTGAACAACTGTTTTCTTTCTGCCGTAATTCAATTCCAAGTTTAGGAGTTACTTGGCAAACTGACGCTCAAACTGTTGTTTCCAAAAAGAACTACTCTTTAGACGAAACTCTTTCATCTAAACTTCTTACGCCCTTTCACCTTTCCTTCTTTGATAAATCATCAGATTTCAGTAAGCAGATTGGGCAATTCTTCACTCCTTCTTACATATCTCGATTTATTTCGATGACTTCCTTAGCTCATTTTACTGATACTCTCCCCGGAGTATCTTTAGCTGATAAACTACTTGAAATAAAATTTGCTGATCTTGCTGTTGGAACAGGTAATTTACTTATTTCTCTTTTGTATCAAGTTCTAGAAAAGTTAAAACCTTTGACAGAAGATATACAGAACTTACTACACGATTTTCTATCAAATAATCTCTATGGCTTTGATTTAGATCCTTTTGCTTTATTTATCAGCAAACTTCGAGTCTTACTCTTTTCGTCCCTTATTCTTCCCAGTCATGATTTACCTAATCTAGAAGAGAACTTTTGTCTTGGTAATTCTCTATTGAAGAGTACAATAAATAATAATTCATCCACTCAAGTTGCGTTTAAACCTGTCAAACTCTTCGATAAGAAAGATTCTCTTAACTTTGACGTAATTGTTTCTAATCCTCCTTACATGTCCTATGGATTAAGAGAGGCTCAAAAATACCATCCCGAATTCAAGCAATATTTACGAAAAAACTTTCAATCAGCTGAATACAAGCTTAGTCTCTATCCGATATTTATTGAAAGATCTTTAGAGCTGCTAAAGGAAAATGGAATTCTTGGTATAATCACACCTGATTCGCACCTTCTTGGTCGCTATTATTCTAAAATCAGATCATATATTCTTTCTAACTCTGAGATATTAGATATTTCTTTACTTGGATTTGAACCGTTTAAAGGAGTAACAGTAGGTCGACCAACTATATCTTTTCTTAAGAAAAAAGATAGGAAAACAGCTGTTAGCAGCGATACATCATTTCCAGTAAGATGGATCTCTTCTCAAGAGGAGTTCATTAGAGAAAAATGGGAGGAATTTGGTAATTTCCAGACAGATTTTCACTCAACAGACCATAACCGTTTTCATCTGTATTTTAATAAACAAGATAAAGAGTTTGTAGAAGATTGGAAGGGAAAATGTCTTCAAAAAATCGAGGATGTTGTGACAGTTCATACAGGTGTTCGAAGTAAGATTGGTCAGAAGAAAATCATCAGCA
This sequence comes from Candidatus Heimdallarchaeota archaeon, assembly GCA_023139025.1. Lineage (GTDB taxonomy): Archaea > Asgardarchaeota > Heimdallarchaeia > Heimdallarchaeales > Heimdallarchaeaceae > UBA460. The sequence continues at coordinate 2,460 of JAGLOH010000210.1, forward strand.
ACAGAAAAGAATCAGATACTTGGAAGCGAGGAATCATTTCAGGAAGTCAAGTAGAACCATTCCATCTGGAATACAGAAAACACTGGTTAAATATAGACCCATCCATTTTATGGTCTGGAGGTTTTAATCCTGAAATTGTTGAAAATCCTAAGATCATCATGAGACAGACAGGGTATTATATCAAAACAGCTGTTGATACAACTGGTTATTATCATCTCAATAATTGTCATTCAGTTTCTCCGAAAAATGAACAGACAAATCTTTTTGCATTAGCTGCTATTCTCAACTCTCCAGAGTTTAACAGAGTTTATAGTATTCTAAGTATGGAGAAGGGTCGGTCTTTAGCTCAGATAGATATAGACTTTCTACTTAAGATTCATATACCACAATTATCAACGAAAGAGGAAAAAAGACTAGAAGAATTCTATTTCAAACAGAAGAAGAATCAAGAACAAAAAAAAGAACTCCTTAGTTACTCAATTTTGGAGAATATTTAGATTTAACAACGTTCTATGGAACATTTTAAATATACTCGCTCATGGGAGAGGAGTGCTAGAAGTGGAAACTGTGAACATAGAGTTAAAACAAGCGTTTGAAGTCCTTTGTGAAGCTGCAAAAGATGCTAGTAAAGCTCTACTTGAAATAGTAGAGAATGGTTTCGAAAAATCATTCAAAGCTAATGATGATCCAGTTACAACCGGTGATTTAACCGTAAATACTATCTTACAAGAAAAACTCTTTGAAGCTTTTCCAGAAATAGGTTGGTTATCTGAAGAAACTAGAGATAATCCAGAAAGACTTACTAAAGATCTTGTCTGGATTGTTGATCCTATTGATGGAACTAAAGAATTTGTTGAAGGTATTCCTGAATATGCAATATCAGTTGCTTTAGTTAAGAATGGAAAACCAATGATTGGGCTTATCTTGAATCCCTTAAAAGATGAACTCTATACAGCTATCAAAGGTATGGGAGCTTTTCTTAATGGAAAACCAATAACAGTTGCAAAAAATCCTACTGATAAGCCTGTTTTATTAGCAAGTAGATCAGAAACAAAACGTGGAGAATGGGAGCAATTCAAAGAATCTTCAGAGATTATCCCTACAGGATCAATTGCTTACAAACTAGCTCTTGTTGCAGCTGGAAAAGCTGATGGTACTTTCAGTCTTGGTCCAAAAAACGAATGGGATATTGTTGCAGGTCATTTATTGATCGAGGAAGCAGGTGGAAAAGTTTCTGACCAGTATGGTCAAGGTTTTAAATATAACCAAGAAAAAACCCTTGTAAATTCAATCGTGGGCACATCTAGTGTGGCTTCAGAAAAGATATTTAATTTAATAGAAAATTCGAGGAATTGAAATGGTGGAAAACAACGGATTAATTGCACCTCATGGTGGAACATTAATTGATTTGATGATTATTGATGAGGCAAAACGTTATGACCTTGTCGAAAAAGCTAAAACAATACCAAAATGGGAATTGGATGAACGTGGACTTGCAGACTTAGAATGTATAGCTACTGGAGTTTATTCTCCCCTAACTGGTTTTGCAATTGAAGCTGATTATGACAGTATTTTGAAGAGTATGAGACTTTCAACAGGTCTCATCTGGCCTATCCCTATAACTTTACAGGTTACAGAGGATTTTGCTGCACAACTTAAAGAAGGATCTGAAATCTCTTTGACTAAAGAAGATTCTCATTTAGCAATCCTGAAAATTTCTAGTATTTATCGACCAGATAAAGCTGAAGAATCTAGACAAGTTTATGGTACTGATGATAAAGCTCATCCTGGTGTAATAGCTCTCTATGATGGTGGTCCAGTCTATCTTGGAGGAGATATTCAAGTCTTTGCAGATATTCCTCATACAGAATTCTTTGAGTATAGAT
>JAGLOH010000211.1 GCA_023139025.1 Candidatus Heimdallarchaeota archaeon
GGGTAATTAGGTTCAGTATAATAGGAGGAGTTCCATTCATCAGGTGCCCACATCCAAGAAATAAATGTGCCATTATCTGATCCAAATAGATCAACGTAATTTTCTCTAGCAACTATACTTGTGGGAGCATTATCTATAGTCATTTCAAGGATAAAAACATGAACTAACTTACTGAATCCATTGTAATCTTCGATGGTTACATTGTCCATAAAACTTTGTTCGTTAAGAATCAGCTGAGTAATGTTATAAATATTTGACAATTCAGGAAGACCAGATATATCATCCCAAATATCAATTGTACTCCCATTAATAATGGCAGTGTTATTTACATAAATAGCGCTTTGAGAATCACCTGGTACAGAATTTATTGTAATTGTGCTTTGAAAATCATTTAATCCAGGTGGAGCAGTGCTTAGAGATATAAGGATGATAGGCATTCCTAATAGACTAAAGCCCAAAATAATTACAAACGTATTGAATGCATTGTTAGGCATAACTAAACTGTACCTTGAGGATTTAAAAAACTTATCAAATAAAAACTAAAAAAAGCGTAAGATGGAATCTACTTTCCTTTCTTATACTTGTTATAAAAGAAGAAGGATGGAACTGCAAGTGCAAAACAACCGATGGTAGCAATAACAAAATAAGCACCAGGATTTAGAAAAACACTGATTTTACCGATAAAATCGTTTGTCCATGTTTGAGAATCAGCTGAAAAAGCAAAAGTGACATCTGGAGTACCAGCACTACCAAATCTCCTTCCTTCACCATATTGATAAGCGAGGAAGATTCTACCTTCATAAACTTCTAAACTTGGATCTTTTCTGAAATAACCATCTGCTGTATCTCTAACAACTGTATGATATACAATAGAATTTGGCTCATCAACATCTTCAAACCAAGCTCCCCACAGATAATATTCATCAAAAGTAATATTCTGTGCAGGATTAAACTCATCAGTAAGCTTATCATGAGCTGCCATAAAGAAACCATCATTCCAACGAACCATAGTTGGATTGAACTCATCGGTTAGGAGCTGAGGAGCATCAAATAATAAAGTAGGTCCTTCAAAACCAAATCCAATTAGTGTATAGGTTATTCTCACTTGTTGTTTTAGAAAAGGTTCTGTGGATAAGATGTAAATTCTACCATCATATGGATATAATTTGAAATCTACACCAAAATAATTGCCAGCTTGAGTTTCTGATAAAACTGTGTAATCTTCAGAATCTATCATGAAAACTCTGGTTTTATCACCCGCTTGGCTATAACTATAAGCTAAATACAAATTCTCTCCTTTATAAGCAACATCAAAATTATAAAAATCATCAAAAGCTAATGTTGTATTAAGGAAATAGGACAGATCTGACCATGATCTACCATTGTCTGTTGTAGCTGTAGCCAAAAATGTTAGATTACCGCTAATTATTTCATGTGCAGCCATAAACAAGTAAGTTATTTCATTAAATGTTAAAATTGCTGTTTTGTTAATATATACAGTTATGTCATCAAGTACAAAACGCAAAGGGGTTACTAAAGTGTCGTTATTTTCTATTGTTTGAAATTCAGTTGGAGTCTTTCTAATATTTCTTGAGAAAATATTTCGATCGTATATTACTTGATTTGAAATACTATTTCTTATATAAACCATCAAATATTCCCCCTGAATTCCTGCAGTTAGTTGAGGAAGATCATCTGAAAATGTTTCTATAGCAAGTGTATAATTAGGAATTGAAGAAATCACTAGAACAGATATAAATGTAACATAGAACAATTTTTTATTAATTTTCATTTAGGAGACTCCCGATATTATTCTCTTGCAAAACATTGTTGAGGAATATATAAATGTTACCAACAATAGATAAAAAATCATCATAATCACTTACAGTCCATTTCAAATGTTAATCGGATATTTCGAAGTTCTTGCATAGTTTTTCCATCAGGATTTTTGTCTCCTGTTGAGATATCAAACAAAATTAGAAAGTCATTGTGTTTGAATGCAATTGTCTCAAAAATACCTTTTAACTTATCTCCTTGATTTTCCCACATGCCAGAGAACAAATAACACTCCTTATCTTTGAAATCATCTATTCGGAAATCAAACACTTTCATAGTATCTCCAATATAATATTTATTAACCAGTCTGGATCTTAAATCAGAAAGATATTCAAGTGAGAACGAATTTTCTCTGAAAGGTTGCCAGTAGATAAAAAACAATCTACTTGGTTTTAGCATAATAAATGGGAGAAAGGATGTATAATCAAGCCCTTTCAGAAGATGTGGAACATAACCAGAAGGAGAAGTAACAGATCCAATAAAATCAATACTGGTTTTCTTCTGTTTATTTGATAAATCAAGAGCTATGCTTATCATCAAAACACTTAGTGTAAAAACACTCATATATGTTCCGAAGAATAAGTCTAATTGCAGTTTAAACCTTCAAGAACATTAATAAGTGCTTAAATCCGAATAATGAAATATTAACTAAGTTAAAGGTTTATTGATGGTTTCTTTCTCACAAAAGGGTTCTTGTATCTTTTGAGTAAGAGTGAGTTTGTAACAACTGATAATGATGAAAGAGCCATAGCTAAACCAGCTAATTCAGCTGGTAAAAGAAAACCTATAGGAACTAAAATTCCAGCAGCAATTGGAATACCCAGAGTATTGTAAATCAATGCCCAAAATAGACCCATTTTCACTTTTCTAATAGTTTTCTTACTTAGATCAATAGCAGTTACAACATCTCTCAAATCATCTTTAACAAGAACAATATCCCCAGTTTCGATGGCTACATCTGTTCCAGATCCTATTGCAATACCTACATCAGCTTTAGCTAAAGCTGGAGCATCATTGATTCCGTCCCCAACAAATAGCACTTTTTGGTTTTTACTCTGATAATTGGAAACTACATTTACTTTCTCTTCTGGCAAAACATCTGCGTGTACCTCATCTATACCGACTTCGGCTGCAATAGCTTTAGCTGCCCTAATATTATCTCCACTAACCATCACGACTTTCAAACCCATTTCTTGAAGCTGCAATATGGCTTCTATAGAATTTGGTTTTATTGTGTCAGATATGGCAATCAAGCCAATTACATTCTTCTCACTGATTAGAACCATAACGGTTTTACCTTGATTTTCCAACTCAACCATTTTTTGTTCAATTTCATCTTCAATAGAAGTTTCTAGAACGTTACATAGTTTTCTATTTCCAAAAGAATAATGAGCATCGTTTATTTCTGCTTCAATTCCCTTTCCAGGGTGAGCTTTAAAGTTATCTATGTTAATAATGTTAATTTTCTCTTTTTCAGCTTCGTGCAATATGGCCTTAGCTATTGAGTGTTCAGATCCTTGTTCTAGAGATGCAGCAATTCTGAGAATATTTTTCTCACTTTGATCGCTGGCAGTAGAAATTATTTCAGTAACTTTAGGGGACCCTTCAGTGATAGTTCCTGTTTTATCAAAAAGAACAACATTAACGTTACGAGCAATTTCTAGAGCTTCCCCACTTCGAATAAGAATTCCATTCTGTGCACCAATACCAGTACCTACCATAATGGCTGTTGGAGTTGCTAGCCCTAGAGCACAGGGGCAAGAAATCACCAATACAGTAATAGCTAAAAGAAAAGAATAGAGGAATGTTGAACTTATTCCAGCAGAAACTCCACCAGTAATAGTGTTAATATCAATTACTCCGAATTGGAATAACAAGAACCAGATTGTAAAGGTGATTAAAGAAATAACTACTACAGAAGGAACAAACAAAGCAGAAATTCTATCAGCTAATTTTTGAATAGGGATTTTAGATGTTTGAGCTTCATCAACCATTTTGATTATTTGATTGAGTGTTGTATCAGCACCCACTCTCATTGCAGACATTTTAATAAAACCATTTTCGTTAATTGTTCCGCCTATTAGAGAATCTTCAGGTTCTTTAAATACTGAGACACTTTCTCCAGTAATCATACTTTCGTTAACGTAGGATTGTCCTTCAATAATCGTACCATCAACAGGGATACTATCCCCAGGTTTGATAACACAGATATCTCCCAAAACAACGTCATCTATAGGTATTTCAACTTCTTCACCATTACGAACAACTAGAGCTGTATCAGGACGTAATTCTATTAATTTCTTAATAGCTTCAGAAGTTCTACCTTTAGCTACTTCCTCCAAATATTTTCCAAGAAAAATGAAAGTTAGAAGTATCGCAGATGTTTCAAAGAAAACTGAACCATGATATTCTGTATTACTAATTGCATAAAATATAGAGAATAAACTATAGAAATATGCTGCACTTGTTCCGAGCACCACAAGAACAT
>JAGLOH010000212.1 GCA_023139025.1 Candidatus Heimdallarchaeota archaeon
CCTGATGGATTTGGGTCTTCTTCACCCGCATCTGGCTTTTTCATTATTAATCGCACATATGCCGGTGGAGTTTCTTGTATCTGTAGAAAGGGCAGAACATGATGAATTGTTCCATCAGCTATCCACTTCTGTAAATCTTCAATAAATATTGGTACTTCAGACCACTTTTCACAACATGATCCACATTTAGTACAATTATGAACATATTTTTTTGATTCTTTTTGTGTTTCTGAATCACTCATAGTATCACGTGATTTGAATTTAAAACTAAAACGAATAAAGATTTTTCGATAGTTATCAAAAACATGAAAACCAAAAATTACTCGCCATAGATTTCGCGCTTAATTGTTTCAAAGATCCCATCAATAGTGTCAAACATTTGCTCAGTTTCATCAATTGCAGAGATTGCTTCCCAATAATGGCCACTGCTTGGGTAACGCTCTTTAAGATGATTCCAGGCTGTTTGATATTTCTCTTTGATCAATTCATCTGCATTACCTTTACTATTTCCAATAAGATCTATTTTATTAACAACGAGAAAGAAAATGGCCTTAACTTTTCTTGCTTTTCTTTCTGCTCTAACTACATCATCATCTAAAGTCATTAGATAGTAATTGGAAACTTGAGTTAGTGCATCTATTTGTACCTTTGAATCTTGTGTAGGATCTATGAGAAAAATAATTCCATTTGTGTTATAATCAGCTAACGCCTTTTTCCAATATGGCCATAAACTCATATCACCAGGACAGTCAATTGCTCTCACTCGATAACTTCTATACTTCTCTAAACTTAAAGCAGGTTTGAATGATTGACTCTTTAATCGAATTGTCTTTTGATGAACCTCTATACTTGTTGTAGGACTAATGTCTTCTACATCTTCTCCCTTTAATCGGAGCACAAGGGTTGTTTTTCCCGCTCCTGTGTTCCCGAGAACAGTTACACTCAAATCTCTTGTTAACATTTTAGACATTAATTTTATCATCATTGAACTATTTCAATTTTTCCTCGGAGAGTTATGAGAAGAGATACATGATTCACATTATCTAAAAATCCCAAGAATTGAAAACAATTAATCAAATTTTAAAAGAATACTAATAGTATTCATTTATTATTTCAATTCAATACACAAATAAAACTTTAAATAACTAAATAATTCACACCCGACAGCGCTATAAATTGTGGTTCATTTTAATGGGTCAATCACTAGAGAGAAGACGAAAGAAGCCAGAATGGCCGGCTTTTGTAGACTTGGAGAAGTTAAAAGGTCCTGACTCTCAAGTTTATATAATAAAGGACAGATGCAAAGAATGTGAGTGGTGTATTATTTACTGTCCAGAGGAGATTTTAGAAACTGGAGAGGAAATCAATGTTAAAGGTTATCGTCCCCCTGTTCTTAAAGAAGGAAAGACTTTCGACGACTGTGCTGAGTGCCATTTCTGTGAGTTAATTTGTCCTGAATTTGCAATTTATGTTAAACTACTCGAAGAGAGTGATGCTGAAGATGAGTAAGCAAAAACAAAAATTTTTAGAAGTAAGTACTGGAGAGCACTTCACGACAGGTAACCATGCTGCCGCAGAAGGAGCCCTCGCAGTTGGATGTAAGTTCTTTGGTGGATATCCAATTACACCTAGTTCTGAAATAGCAGAACATATGGCATTACGCTTGCCACAATTAGGTGGGAATTTTGTTCAGTTTGAAGACGAAATTGCCTCAATTATAGGCATTTTAGGAGCATCTTGGGGTGGAGTCAAAAGTATGACAGCAACCTCAGGTCCAGGATATTCTTTGATGGTTGAGAATATAGGTCTTGGAATGATGACTGAAACTCCTTGCGTAATAATCAACGTTCAAAGAGGAGGACCGTCTACAGGATTACCTACATTGGTTGGACAACAAGATATTATGCAAACTAAATGGGGTTCCCATGGAGATTTTGAACCAATAGTTTTATGTCCAAGTTCAGTTCAAGAATGTTTTGAGCTAGCTATTGAAGCATTCAATTATGCAGAGAAATATAGATTACCAGTTACACTTTTGCTGGATGAAACTCTGGGGCACATGAGTGAAAGATTAATAATTCCTGATGCTAGTAAAATTGGAAAAGTAGAAAGGAAAAAACCGAAAGATTCTCCAGAGGAACACTTACCTTACAAAGCAGATGATGATCTTATTCCCCCTATGGCAGTTGCTGGAGAAGGTTACAAAGTTATGGTAACAGGATTAACTCATGATGAAAGAGGATATCCTAACTTAAACGTTGAGACACAAGATAAACTGGTTAGAAGAATCAATGATAAAATTAGATTAAACAAGAAAGACATCATCAGAGTAGAGGAGTACAAGTTAGATGATGCTGAAATTGCAATTATCGCATTTGGTTCAGTAGCAAGAGCAGCTAAAGGGTCTGTTAATAGGGCCAGAAAGAACGGAATCAAAGTAGGGTTATTGCGGTTAATCACCATATGGCCTTTCCCTGATGAGAGGATAGAAGCTTTGGCAGAACAAGTAAAGAAAATTTATGTTCCAGAAATCAACTATGGACAAATTACAAGAGAAGTAGAACGAAGTGTTCATGGTAAAACTGAAGTAAAAGGTATATTCAAGCTTGGAGGAGCAATTCATAATCCACAAGAAATACTTAAAGAAATTGAGGGTGATGCATAATGACAGAAGATCAAAAAGAATTACTGGAATCAGAGGCTCATCCTCTAGATGGATTTTTAAGAGAAGGTCGAATACCACACATTTTCTGCCCAGCATGTAGTTTAGGTTCAATAACAAATGTTCTCATTGAAGCAATAAATGAATCTGGGATTGACCCTAAAAAAATAGCAGTGGTCTCAGGAATAGGATGCACAGGTAGAATCGCAGGATATCTCAATTTCGATAGTTTCCATACAACTCATGGAAGATCAATTCCTTTTGCAATAGGGTTGAGTGTAACAGATCCAGAAAGAAAAGTAATAGTAGTGTCTGGAGATGGGGATCTTTTTGCAATAGGTGGAAATCATTTTATCCATGCGGCTAGAAGAAATGCCAATATTACTGTTATTTGTGTTAATAACTTTAATTATGGAATGACAGGTGGTCAAGCAGGTCCCACAACATACGCTGGTCAATTTCAGACCACAGCTCCTTATGGTTCATTAGAAGAACCATTCAACATTCCTAATCTTGCAGCAAGCTGTGGTGCGGTCTATGTTGCACGATATACTGCTTTAGATGTTAGAAGAGTAAAAGAAGCTTTTTCTGAAGCAATAGCTAAAAATGGATTCTCTTTCGTCGAAGTTTTAGGTAGCTGTCCTACAACTTACGGTCGTAGAAACCAATTAGCTGAAGGGAAGAAGATCCTGGAATTTTTCGCAGAAAAAACTGTTCTTAACCACGATGCAGACACTAGAGACGTTCGAATTGATAAGGACAGTCCTATCATAGTTGGTAAATTCGTTGATATTGAAGACAAACCAACTCTTACAGATAATTTACTAGCTCTTCAGAGAGTTAGTCAAGCTAAGAAGGGATGATAATATGAGTAGAGTAGAAATTCGTTTTGCAGGTTTTGGTGGTCAAGGAATAGGACTTATGGGGAGACTTGTAGGTGAAGCTGTAAGCTTATTGGAAGAAGGAAAGAATTCCGTAATGACACAAAGTTATGGTCCAGAAAGTAGGGGCGGGGCAAGTAGTACTGATGTCGTAATTGACGAAGGAGAAATCGATTATCCTAAAGCAACTGAACTGGATTACTTTGTCGTTTTATCAGATGAAGCTTATCATAAGTATATTCCAAAACTCAAAGAAGGTGGAATACTCTTTGTTGAAGAGGATCTAGTAACAATAGATGAAAATGCAAAGAAAGCTAAAAAGATATTCAAAATTCCAGCAACTAAAATTGCTGAAACTCTTGGAAGCAGACTTTATGCTAACATAGCTATGTTGGGTTTTGTATGTGCAAACACAAAAGACATCTTCTCTGAAGAAGCTATGATTACAATAATGAAAGAAAAAATAAAAGCAAGATTTGTTGAAAAGAATCTAATTGCTTTCCAAAAAGGTATGGAATATAAATCAGACTCTTAAAAATAGACGAAGGTTTGAAAATGTCTAAACAAAAGAATACAGAACTGGAAGAGTTCGAACCAAACATAATTGGTTTCTTGTGCTCGTGGTGCAGTTACGCAGGCGCAGACCTAGCTGGAACCAGCAGGATCCAATATCCGCATAATGTTAAAATCATTAAGGTAATGTGTTCTGGAAGAGTCAATCCAATGTATATAATCAATGCATTTCAGCAGGGTGCTGATGGAGTTCTAGTCAGTGG
>JAGLOH010000213.1 GCA_023139025.1 Candidatus Heimdallarchaeota archaeon
CCTGTTGGAGTTGCTTCACATCATCGTAATTTTCCGGGAACCTTATGGGTTTCGCATAAAATATTCGAAGAATACGTCACAGATGTGCTTAAGGCTTTACATCATCATGGTTTTGATAAAGTTATAGCAGTAAATGGACATGGGGGGAACACATCTTCAATATTAAATGCAATATCATATTGTAATGATGATTTACAAATGACATGTATGCTCTTTGAATGGTGGAATCACACTACTCTTGTTACTTCTGTATTTGAGGGACAATCTTGTGGTCATGCTGATGCTGTAGAAACTTCAGTGATACTTGCTGCAAAACCAGAACTTGTACATAAGGACAGATTTGAAAATCTTACATCATCATCTAAATGGGGAAGAGAAATAGGGGCATTATATTTACCTTCTAGAACAGATCAATTCTCTTCTTCAGGAATTGCTGGATCATTAGAAGGTATTTCTTTAGAAAAAGGACAAAAACTGCTGAAAACAGCAGTTTCAGTACTAGAACAATCAATTGAGGAGATTTCAGCTTATTCAAGTACAGAGTAATAAAATTAACTCGGCAGAGAAAATATTATAAACACCTAAACTATGAGGTGATTGTTAATTATGTCAAATTCAGATTCAATTAAAGATAACCTTATTTTACAGAGGAAAAGATATGAAGCTTTGGGCACCTCTTTAAATAGATCTTCAAGCATGAAAAGTGCGTTTAAGGTTCTTTTTGCAACAACACTTATTTTCGGTCTTCCTACAGTAATACTTCTCTCTAATCCTCTGAAAGACAACGTTACTATAGTATATCAAATGATAATTTTTGGATTTAGAATTCTTATTATAGCAATGTGCCTTCTGCTTTTTTCACGCATTACGTCTGAAATTTATACTGCAAAAAATGATTCTGATAAGAAGATGGCAGAGTTAGGTTATAAAGATGCAAAAACAAATACAAAGGAAGAAAGAGTTTTACTAACTAGAACTACAGTTTATACTATTCTAAAACTACTCGTATTTCTAGCAACATTTTTCGGTATATTTCTGTTTGGTTCAAGAGATAATTATGGATATATAATTGGACAACAAGTAATCTATGTACTTGTTCTGTTTTTGCTACTATTGAGTGCATCCTTCTGGACATCAAGAAAGCCTGATTACTCTCCCAGGCTTGGAGGAAGATTGTTAATGTTGGTATTTGTACCAGCACTATTATTCTGGGGTCTGGAAGTTATTCTGGGATTCTTCAATGTTATAAGTGATTCAAGATTTCACTATAATACTCTACAAGTTTCCTATGGGTTGATTTATCCCTTTGCTTTCTTCTTTTTATTGGTGGCTGTAATCTACACATCAAGGAAGACAATAAGAGAAAAAAGAGCTATTCGAAAAGCTAGAGTTGCAGATTTTGACAGAAGATCTGGATTCATTGATGAAAAGAACATTTTTAGTCAAATGAAATATCATATTCAGTTGTTTTTTAATAAAATGGGAAGAACTATTACAGGAAGAGAGAAAAGCGAGAAAAATATCGATAAAAAACCCAACAAAATTATCGTTAACAGTATGTGGATATCAATTTTTATTTCTTTCTTTGTATTTGCATTTATACTTCCATGGAACATGTTTCCACATGATGGAATCCTATTAGTTGGGGCAGCAATAATATCTTATCAGTATTCAATGGTTAAATATGAGAGAAATGAAATAAGTGTTCTAGCAGTACCTGAAAAGGATGAATCAATAGAACCACCCGAAATAAGAACTAAAGAGTTGTTAACTACAACTGTAAGATTTATTATGTTACCCACTCTGATTTTTATTATTGTGCAGTTTATCTTAAATGGGATTATAACAGACGGAGTATTTACTACTGCAAATATCCAACTTATCTTAAGCTTTACTTGGGTCATAGTATTGATTGTAATACCTTTGTCTATTCACATTTTTTACAATTTAGTTCAGAATATCAAAGAAGAAAGAACAATGGACAATATTAGGATGTACTTCAATGGGTTATTCTTTATTTTATTATTTGAGGTAGCACTTTTTGTTATGACTGTAGTAGCACTTTTTGGAGCCTTTTATGGATTTGGATTTGAATTGATTCATCTAGTAACATTAGCATTACAAGCAACATTTGTAGTAGTGCTTGTTATATTACCAATAATATATCAATTTATAGCAGTGAAAGTTAAAGAGAAAGGATTTAAAATACTAACAATATCAACCTATGTTCTACTAGGTCTTATTAACGTAGGAATCTTCTCTGTATTCCTTGTTCATATTCTGTCTCTATTCTTTGGATAGATTCACTTCTATCTTTTTTCTTCTTTATTGAATTTTTAGAAAAATACTTTGTCTTTTTTCAGGATCTTCCATAGATGAATTTGCATAATAATGATATAAACCATCCTTATTGGTAAACGCTGCACATTGACCAGATTTATCCATAGATAAAATGTGTAAGACTCCTTCTTCTTTGAGCTGTTTGAGTTCCAAAATTCCCATCTCTGTAGCCTTATCAATGGCAATATTTCGATGAACCCTATCGACAACCAAACGAGTAGTTGACAATCGAATTGCTAATTCACCAGTTCCAGTACATGCAGAACCTGCTTTGTTAGAACAATAAATTCCTGCACCTAAAATGGGTGAATCTCCAACTCTACCTGGAAATTTCATAGCTAATCCTGAAGTTGAAACACCCACTGCAAGATTACCTTCATTATCTAAAGCAATTACATTTGTTGTTCCATGCTTGTCAAAACTTAATTTTCTGTACCATTCCTTGATTGAGTAATTTTCCATTACTTCTTTGAGATGAACATCAAATCTCATAAAAAGCTCTCTGACCAATTCTTGGGCTTCAAGTGGCATTTCAAGACTTTTTCCATCCATGATGTTGTGATAGTTTTGAATACCTAGTTCATCAATGATTTCTTCTTCTTGATACCCCAATGCTTTTGCGAACCTTTCTGCGCCTTCCCCAACTAGCATCACATGAGGACTGATTTCCATAACCTTTCTAGCGATTGAGATTGGATGACGAAAATTCTTCACAGCTGCAACAGCACCAGCATTTCGTGTCCTACCTTCCATAATTGACGCATCAAGCTCAACAATTCCAAGAAGATTGGGAAAACCATTGAAACCAACAGTAATATCATAAGGATTGTTTTCTATTAATTTGATGCTTTCTTCAACAGCATCTAAAGCGTTACCACCTTCTCTAAGAATTTTCAAACCAGTTGGTAAACCTATGTTAGAATTACGAGTACCGCAAATAGCATAATCAATAGTCATTGTATTATGGAAATTGGAGAGTTTAATAAATATGCTCTTTAAAGTTGGTGAGAAAAATAAGATAGAAATAGTTTTAAAAATGCAGTTAGCTTATTCAGTCTAATGTCAGATTTAATGGTTGAAACACAACAACTATCTAAACAATTCAAATTGTTACTAGCAGTAGATGGAGTGGATTTAAAGATACCAAAAGGGAAGATTTACGCGCTTTTAGGACCCAACGGGGCAGGTAAGACCACTTCAATAAGAATGTTGCTGGGGTTACTAAAGCCAACTTTCGGAAGAGTTATTGTTAACGATATCGATGTAACTTTGAATCCTAAAGCTATTAGAGGAAAAGTTGGTTTGCTACCACAAGTTTCTGCAGCATATTATGATCTGACTCCTATGCAAAATATCAAATTTATTCTGGAATTGAATGAAGTTTCTTATGAGGAAGTTAGTCAAACTTTAGCTAATTATTTTCAAACCTTGGAAATAACTCATGAGATGTTGAACAAACCATTTTCAAAACTTTCTGGGGGGGAACAAAGATCAATTAGTTTTATTATGGCTGTAATAACAAATAAAGAATTTCTCGTGCTAGACGAGCCCACATCTGGTTTGGATATAGCTAGAGCCAAATATATTAGATCAATTATTAAGAACTTGGTTGAGGAAGAAGGAAGAACTATTTTGCTTTCTTCTCATATTGTTTCAGATTTAGAGGAATTAGCTGACTATTGTGGAATTCTTAAGCAAGGAAAATTGGTTTTTCAAGGAAAAAAAGAGGAAATAATCAATACTTATGCCCCTGATACACAAGAATTTGAAGATGCAATTATTGCAGCTTTTGAAACTCCAATAAAGAGTTCAATTCCTAGAAAGGAGGGATCACTATGAGTAAAAAGAAAGGAGTAAAACAAGCTATTCAAATATTTTGTAGTTTTGTCGAATCTAAAGAAATAAAGAAAAATGACAACACTGGAAATATTAAATTTAAAATGTGGCGGATGTGCCAATACAATT
>JAGLOH010000214.1 GCA_023139025.1 Candidatus Heimdallarchaeota archaeon
TACTTCTCTATAAACAATAATTGGATCACTAACATCAATTGCAACTTGTTCTTGAATTCTAGTAACAAGAATTTCAATCTGTAATGGATCGATTCCAGCTAAAACATAAGTCTTAGATTCCTCGTCATGTCTGAAAGTAGCAGTTGGATCAGCCATAATCCATTTTGATACTACTTCACCTAGTTTAGCAATATCTTGAGGTTGTTTTGGTTTGATAGTTCTACTTACAACAGGATCCGAGGCATAAGAAATTTCTTCGAATGGAGTTAATACGTCTTGATCACCCTCTCTCACAAAAGTTTCTCCTGCTGGTGTTATAAAACCGTAAATAGCAAAGAGATTGCCTGCTGGAACCTCGTCAACATCAAGTATGTCTGTGATTTCCATTACACCAAGTCTCTTAATACTTACCTTATTTTTCCTACCTAGTAAATATAATGAATCTGCTTTCCTCAGTGTACCAGAAAATACTCTACCAATGAGGGTTGGCCTTTTTGATTTTGGATCAATAAAGATTTTTGTAATCATTCCCAGCAATGGTCCATCTCTATCACAATTAATTAATGCTTTACCTACTGGACTTTCTAAATCTCCTCCCCAAATAGCAGGGATTTTGATTTTTTGACCTTCAACTGGGTTTGGTAGGTGTTTAATTACCATCTCTAGAAGAGGTTCTTCTAAAGCTAAATTCTCTCTGAGCCATGGTTTATCATTTTCTTCATATTTAGCGAAGACATCTTGGGGTTTGATTTTGAGTCTTAGTAAAGTGCCCATATTAAATGCCCAACCATCTTTTGCACTTCCTACTGAAACAGAACCATCTTTAAAGGATACTTGCCAAGCCTTTCCTAATCCTTCAGGAGCATTATCTCTGATCAATTTATTTACACCATTGAGGATGTTATCAATTTTTTGAAAGACATCTCCAGGAGCTAATCTTAACTCTGAGATTAGCCTATCTACCTTGTTAATGAACAGAACTGGTTTGCATTTTTCATTCAAACTTAATCTGATATTTGTTTCAGTTTGAGTCATTACACCTTCAAGTGCATCTACGAGTAAAATAACTCCATCACTTCCTCGAAGTGCTCTGCTAACTTCACCTGTAAATGAAATGTGACCAGGAGTATCATTAATTTCACAGAGATAGGTTTTATCTTCAAATTCGTAAGACAGAAGAACAACACTTGTAAAGATTGTTATACCTCTTTCCTGTTCCTCCTCATCTGAGTCCATCATTACCTTTTTACCTGCATCAGCATCGGACATCAAACCTGCTTTACGAAGAAGATAATCGCTTGTTGTTGTTTTACCGTGATCAATATGAGCTGCAATAGTAAAGACTCTTCTTAATTCCATAGGGTGATTCTTGATCATGTCTCTAATTTCGTCTGGATTCCTAACTCGAACCATTTTCATCACATAATTGCGCTTGAGGCTAGGTTCAAAAGGTTGAATTATAAGTTTAGTGATTCTTATGTTTTTTCTAATTTCTACAAAGCTTTATTAGTTTAGAATACACTCGCTCCTTTGAAAATGGTTACCGTACGTGGAAATGCATTAATCGGCTCTGATTTGACATTTGTACAAGGTGTCAGTATTCAGATAGATGGTGAAGGAACAATTATCAATATTTCCAAGGAACGGAAACCTACTAAATATGTTTTACCTTCTTCTTATGTCATTATTCCAGGATTTATCAATGGTCATACACATGTTGGAGATGCTTTTCTCAAGGATCAAACTTATGGATTAAATCTAGAAGATGCTGTAGGTCCAAATGGGATTAAACATACTAAACTCAGAACTAGTTCTAGAGAGGAGAAAATTAAGAGTATAAAAAATTCCCTTGAATTGCTTGTACAGAACGGCTATACTTCTTTCATAGATTTCCGAGAAGAAGGAATTGAGGGAATAGAGTTATTAAAAGATGAACTAGAAAGATACTCTATTCGAGGTATAATTTTAGGTCGTCAGACAAAGAAAGACACATTAGAGGATATTATTAAGGTGAGTGATGGTTTAGGCATCCGAGATATTTTTTCTGTTACTCAAGATGATTTGAAACTCATTGCAAAGTTAAAAGAAAATAATTCATCTAAACTTGTTGCAATACATGCTTCTGAATCAGAAGAAATTATAGCTGAATCAATCTCAAAATATGGAAAACGCGATATAGAAATTATTGGAAACTACAAATCATTTGATTATATCGTTCATGCAAACTATTCAAAAGAAGAAGAACTCAAACTTCTAAGTAAAAACAAAATTAACATCATTTGTTGTCCTATTTCAAGTTTGTATAACGGACTGAAGTTTCCCCCTCTGGAACTTATATCAAAAAATAAAATTCTACTTGGTCTTGGAACTGATAATGTGCTTTTCTGTAATCCTGATCCATTTAGACTTATGGCATTCACTCTTTACAATGCCCGAAGTAATAACCAAAATCTTTCACCAAAGGAAGTACTAAAATCGGTAACAGTTAATCCTGGTTTAATAGTTAAAAAGAAAATTGGTCAACTTGAAGTTGGTTATAGTGGAGACCTTATTGCAATAGATTTAGAAAGTAACAATCTAAACTTCTCTAAAGATGCTTATTCTGCAATTACAATGCGAGCAGATCAAACAGATATATGTCTTCAAATGTATAAAGGAAAGGTGATAAAGTGGAAAGACCAGAAGTAATTGTAAATGTTGCTAGTTCTCTAGATGGTGCTATCGCTTCTAGTGAAGGTGCTCTGATTTTATCAACCACTGAAGATTGGGTAAGAGTACATGAATTAAGAAACTCTGTTGATGCAATACTTGTTGGTGTAAATACAATTCTCAAGGATGACCCTTTGTTATCTGTTAGATATATCAAACCTAGAGAACCTGCTCCATTAAGAATAATTTTGGATACTAGGTGCAGAATTCCGTTGACAGCAAAAGTTCTTCAAGACCAAGAAAGATTACCTTCAATTATTGTTACATCCAAGGAATGTTCAGCAAGTAAACAAGATGAGATTAGAAAACTCGGGACAAAAGTAGTTTCCGTAGAATTCGAAAAAAATAAAAGGTATCTGAATTTGGCTGATGTGTTGAAAATCTTGAAAACTCAATTTGCAATTAATAAACTGTTGGTAGAAGGAGGTTCAACTGTGATTACACAGTTCTTAACCAATAGATTGGTGGATATAATGCACATTTTTTATGCCCCAGTTTTTGTTGGAGGAAAGAATGCAAAGCTTTTGTTCGAACAAGAAGCTATTCACAATATTGGAGACGCAATTAACTGTGAAATACAGACTGTGAATAAATTACATGAGGGCTATCTAGTTACTCTAAAACTAAAGAAAGATGAGTAAGATGAGCTTTGAAGAATTTTTACATTTGCTCAAAAATGATCGAGATGAATTAATAAGTAAAGCTGAAACTAAGAGAGAAAGAAAATATGGCAAACATATTACATTTTCCCGAAATGTTTTTGTCCCAGTAACTCATCAATGTCGCAATCGTTGTGATTATTGTAGTTTTGTTTCAGATGATCCCAATACTTGGATTCTTCCTAAAGAATACAATGAAATAATAATGAAAGCAAAAGCTGAGGATTGTAAAGAAGTTTTAATCACCCTAGGTGAAAAACCAGAGGAAAAATATCAATCAGCAATGAAATTTCTTAAAGCATTAAAATTTCAAACTACTGTGGAATATGTAAATTATTTATGTGGGGTAGCTTTGGAACAACATCTTTTACCTCACTCCAATTTGGGGGTATTGTCTTCTTCAGATTTAAACTTATTAAAGCAAACTAACGCAAGCATGGGTTTGATGCTGGAAACACACAGCTTAAGATTGATGGATGAGGGGAAACCTCACCAAAATTCTCCAGGTAAGAATCCGACCTTACGAATTAATACTATAGAAAACGCGGGAGAACTAAAGATTCCATTTACAACGGGAATTCTTGTCGGAATTGGGGAAACATGGCAAGAGAGAATAGAATCTCTCCTACTAATTGCAGATATAAGTAAGAAATATAATCATATTCAAGAAGTAATTGTTCAAAATTTCAACCCTCAAGAGAATACCCCTATGTCAGACCATCCTGCCCCTAAGGAAGAAGATGTTCTAATAACTATAGCTTTGGCACGTGAAATTCTTCCCGCTGAAGTTAGTATTCAAGTCCCACCCAATCTTAATCGAGAGAGAATTAATGCTGCTATCAATCATGGAGCAAACGATGTGGGGGGAATCTCACCAATCACTATTGATTATATTAATCCAAACATGATATGGCA
Source organism: Candidatus Heimdallarchaeota archaeon (assembly GCA_023139025.1). GTDB lineage: Archaea > Asgardarchaeota > Heimdallarchaeia > Heimdallarchaeales > Heimdallarchaeaceae > UBA460. The sequence continues at coordinate 4,284 of JAGLOH010000214.1, forward strand.
AGAAGAACAGTACTT
>JAGLOH010000215.1 GCA_023139025.1 Candidatus Heimdallarchaeota archaeon
CTCTCCAAGTCTTATGATCTCCAAAAATCCTTCTTCCATCTTTCCAATTTTTCCCCCCGTCTACAGGGACACCTAGGAAAGGAATGAATTTACTAAGACTAGCGAAAGAATTACAAGCATATATAGGAGCTCCAAAAACTATAGCATACCAAACTAAAAGGAAAAACGTTCCAACATCCATACAAAATGCAATTATTTCATCGGTTAAAAGATTTTTGTATCTTCTTCTTAGATTTTACAGTTTTAACAACGTAATAAAGAAATGTTAATATGGCACATTGTATTACTCCTTATAGAAGCATTGTAGAGGTCTTAAAATTGAGCAATAAAACTGGACGTCGTAAAATAGATTACGAGTGCAATATCTGTAAAAGAACAAGAATCCTCTATGTTTTGCAATCATTACATCATACTGTTGATGAGAAAGGATATGTAGAATATGTTGATATTCACCCTTGTGCAGATGATAGATTGAATGCTAACATTCTATATGTAGATAAGAACATGGTTGTTAGATCACAAGTACCTGTTAGAGTTGGGGATGATGTATCAACTCAAGAAATCTCTGCAATGCAAATACCTGTTCCCAAAAAAGTTGACTTCAAAATAGCTAAAATCGAACCTGAAAAGAGCTACAAATATAAGAATCTTAAATCCTTAAGTATCGTTGATAGGTTAAGGCAGACCCATTTTCAACTGAAAGAAAAGGGAGTTGGGAAACGGCTTAAAGTTACTTCCGAGTTAGAATTTATTGATATTGAAGCAAAAATATCTAAGAATATTGATATTGAAATTGTTGAAGACTGGTTGAAACAACTAGCTTCCATATTAGAGGCGATTGTTTTACTAGATGAAGAAATGCTTTCTTTCATGATTCTTTATCTTGATCCTAAAATTTCAAATCCACCTACAGGAGAGAGTATCATTGAGTTAGATATGATCCTCCATGCTAAAAGCTCTTTTCCAATTGCTTCTTTGAAATCCTATGCTACTTTTAGGAGACAATGGCCAAAAATACAAACCGAAAGAAAAGGTACAGATTTTGAATCTTATGAAAAACTCCTTACATATTGTATAGGTAACCAGTATAAGACGCTTCTAGATATTTTCTTCAAAGCAGAATCAGCTATGAATTTCCTCCATTTCATTGATATGATAGAAGATATGTCTATGCTTGGTTTAATCAATATTAGAAAAACACAGTTTTTTACTGTGGATGATTAGCTTTTTCTAGAAAACAATAATAAGCTGTGAATTTAGCAGATATTATGATTCATCTAGCTGATAGACTTTCATATTTTCAAGAGTCAGTTATTAGAGAAATGACTAGAAAAGCAATTGAATACGATGCTATTAATCTCTCTCAAGGAATGCCAGATTATTCACCTCCAATAGAACTCATAGAAGGAATTACAGACTCGATTAAACACAATGAGCATCAATATACAGTAACATATGGTAGAAATGATCTTAGAGAAAAAATCGCAGGTAAATATGAAACCTACAACAAAATCCAATATGATCCAGAAGATGAAATAACTATTACTTGTGGTGCAAGCGAAGCAATTGCCAGTAGCATCCTCTCTCTACTTAATCCATCAGATGAGATACTTGTATTAGAACCATGGTATGAAAATTATGTCCCTATCACATATCTAGCCAATGGAAAACCTATTTTTGTGAAATTGTCTGAGAAAGATTTTGGAATTGACGAGGAGAATTTCAAGAATAAAATCAGCGATAAGACAAAAGCCGTAATTATAAATACACCTCACAATCCTTCGGGAAGAGTTTTTTCAGAAGAAGAATTGAAATTTCTTAGCGACATATGTAATGATAATAATCTCATTGCTATAACTGATGAAATTTATGAGCACATAATCTATGATGATGCTGTTCATATCAGTCCTGCAAGTCTAAATAACATGTTTGAGAGAACAATTACTATTTCTGGCTTCAGTAAAACATTTTCTATCACAGGATGGAGAGTTGGTTATGTGGCTGCAGAAAAAGAATTAATGACAGGAATAAGAAAGGTTCATGATTATCTAACAATTTGTGCTCCCTCCATCATGCAATTTGCAGCCTTGAGAGCATATAATTTACAACAAGACTATTTTGAGTCACTCAAAAATCGTTATCAGAAGAATCGAGATGAAATAGTTAAAGGTCTACGTAAACTAGGATTCGGAGTAATGGAACCTAAGGGAGCGTACTATCTTCTTGCAGACATTTCTAGTTTTGGAATGAATGATTTAGAGTTCGCTGATTTTCTAGTTAAAGATGAAGGAGTAGCTACAGTTCCAGGTTCAAGTTTTTACGAAACAACAGGAAGGAAGGAATCTGATGGATCGAAGTATGTTAGATTCTCATTTTCTCACAAACTTGAAACGATTAAAGATGCTCTACTAAGAATTGAAAAAAGATTAAATGAGATATAATTCAAGAGCAAAGATTACGAAATATTTATCTTGGTTTCAGTATACGAAACCTTATGGAAATTAAAGATGAGGATATAATTGAGGTTCCAAAAAGTAAAATATCTCAAATGCATTTGTTATTCTTTCTGATAAATCTAGTAATCCCAATTATTCTAGATCATTTTGTTGTAGTTAGAGACATAATGTATACTAGCCCGATTCTTGTAGCAGTATATCCAAATACATTTGATCTTAATCCATTGTTTAATTACAAAGCTTCTATGATCATCTCGATAGTTCTTGTAAGTGTTTACATAATTGTAGCAATTGTTGCTTCAATAATAAAATCCTTTGACAGAAGTTTCCTAAATGTTACAGCACTTCTTGCAGCTGGAGTATATCTTCTATTCTTTGTGATATTCCTGTTCCCACCCTTAGGAGGTTGGCAGCTTTATCTCTTGTTTATAGCATATATAGGAAGATATTTCCTAGCTATTGGAGGAATCTTATATCTCATTTTGCTACTAGCTCAAACTAAACGAGCAGTTCAGGAATTGATGTAAGAAATGGAAAAGGCATGAATACTTTTTTTAAGTATACTCTTCTATTTAACGTATTTTTTCTCTAGTTCTTCAATTAAATTTAAGGAAATGTCTGAGAACAAAGACAATTTTTCTCTATCCATTCTAGCTGCTTTATTGTATAGTTCATAGAATTTGAATGGATTACCTACAGTTCTAATCAGCTCATCAAAATGTGCATTCTTTATTATGATATTTGCCATATAATACCCTAAGGGATGACCAGCAAGGGGAACAATTTTCTTGATTTCTAGACCTAATTCCTTATTTGTTATCTTATTACTAATACTATTTGCAATAAGAGTATTAATTTCTTTTATTATTTCAGGGGCACGTTTAACAGATTCTTTGAAATATTTCACATATGCCTTAGGAAAAGCTGTTTCAATACCTCCATAAATAAAAAGGCCCTTGTCAATGTGATCAGCAATTCCTTCTGCATGGATTTGATTAATTACCCAGATTAGATCCTTGTCTTCTTCTTCTATATCATCTTTATCATACTCTAGCAATAGATTACGATAGAAATGATGAGCTTCATGAGCAGCTAGTGAAACAAAATCTTCTAATCTATTAGCAAATATTGCATCTATTACTATTGAATCATAACCTCTTGCATCTGTATCAAATATAAGAACTGAGACAGTAGGATTTTCCTCTGATTCCCCATAAGGTAGAAAAGCGGAAGCTCTTGCATAGATGCTTTCATGGATATTCTTCCACTTTTCCTCAATTAACTTTACATTTTTTTCATATGTTTTCTTATCTTTTCTTACTTGGGAATAATATTTTAGATATCGACTTGTTTTACCCTCTAGCAACTTTTCTAATGTTTCTTCTTTTTCAGGGTCAAAAGCTGCAATAAAACTTTGTTTGAAGAAGTCCTTATTAAATTCTGAAGCAATAAGTGCATTATAACCTGGTGTATCGAATAATTTGTTCCAATCATCTTCTGAAGGATTAGTAGAATCTTCTAAAATTCCAACAATATGCCAAAACTGTTCAAAACTTGATAGATCAAGCTTAATCCTCATTAATAGTCAATTCCTTAATCATTATTTCTGGATCATTTGTAGGTTGTTTACAAACAAAATCTTTGCACACATATGCTGTTACTTTATTATTAACAAGCTTGTATTCCTTTAAGATTTCTATATTCTCTAACAGTGAGTCATCTTCCAGATATTTTAGAATAACTACTTTGTTGGGAATATATTTGTCTTCTAGTTTCTCCAGAAACGCTTTGACTGAACTATCTCCTTTATT
>JAGLOH010000216.1 GCA_023139025.1 Candidatus Heimdallarchaeota archaeon
CAATAGCATTTCTTGAATCTTTCTTATTACCTTTAAGATCAATTATTGCGCGTTTCATATTTTTCATACTAGATAAGATATGAGTCATTGTCTTGGAAGTTAAAGGAACATCAATCCCTTCTCTTCTTGCAAATTCATTTGGTATATCAAAACGTACTGGAGATTTTTCTGAAAAACTAATTGAACCTTCCTTCTCGACTAATGAATCTTCCAGCTCAATTATTTTCTCAAAACGAGGTATACCTATTTTAATAAAGATGAATTTTTTAATTTTCTCAATTACACTCAAAATTCTCAATCCTAAGAAGAACAAGTAAATCAATGCTTTAAATATTTGGATTTTCTTTATGGCATTCAATAATCATCTTTACGGTGTATCTTTTTGAATTACAATCTTTTCAGCTAAAGATTTATTAATTCTCTTGAGCTTGTACCATGATTCAATAAAATGATGTGAAATTTATGAGCAGTGATGAAGCAGCTTTTATCGAGCCAGCCTTACTTTCAGATAGGCTTAGTAGAAATACAAAGGGATTATTGATTAGCATCGCATTGATTCTAGTTTCAGCAACAGTATCTGTTATTGGAACTTTGCAGGATGATTTTATTGTTAGGACTATTGGTATAGTTATTGCAAGTATATGTGCAATAGCGTTCTTCATTTTCTTCCTCTTTAACCTATTAAGTATTAGGAAACTGGCTAGAACAGAGGAGCAATTAGTTCCTTTAGTAAACAAAATCTACATAAGCTTATTTTCAGCATTCTTTCTGTCTCTAACTGGAGCAGTAAATTCAGCCGGTAATTTCCTATATGCTGCAAATGTCTATTTCATTTCAAGAATCACAGGGATGCTCGCTATCATAGCTTTTATGCTTTTCTTCTTCTATACCGAAAAACTGTTTCAAAAATTGACAGAATTAGGGAAAATCACTGATGAGAGAAAAAGAAGATATAATCCTACTTTTACTATGGTACTATTACTGATTCTTATTGTTATTGATACATTCATTCGATTTTTCGTATTTTCTAATAATTCAGTAACTCTTACATACATCATACTAAGTTGTCTTTTTGTTCTTGTCTCTTATACTTGTTTTGAAATGTTTAACATTGCAACTAATTGGGAGATGATTGATTATAAATTTAATTCAAAATATGCTCAACTACCACCAGGTGATTATGAAGAGAAACTAAAAACAGATACTTTGTTACTTATTTCTTCATTCTCATTATCAGTTCTTCTTTCTATGATTATGGTTGTAAGTTATTTGATAAGTGGGAGTGCATATTTCTCTTTCTTAGGTGGTATCTTCTATTCCTCTTATACAGTCATTGGTGTATTAATTATAATATTCCTTATATCCTTGATAAGAACAGCAATCAATTATCAAAAATTCTCTAATCTAAGCCACAAAACTTCCAATTATGGCATCATCATTATAATTTCTATGATTATTGGTTTTGCTGTTATAATGACAGGATTTTTCTATAATTCAGCATACTTTGGAGCCTATATGTTCATGAGAGATGGACAACTGATCTCCAGAATTCTAATGATTATAGGTTTATGCCTCTTTAGTTTTGGAACATTACTTGTTAACATTGTCATAAATGACTTAAAAACAATAAATAAAAAATTAAGAATAAATTGGACTAGCAGTATTTTTCCTATGGTGAGTTTCTCATCAGCAATTATTCTGGCAATAGAAACAATAGTTAGAAGAATAATGTGGAAAAATTTTGATTCTCTACCAAGTGAGTCTACATCTTCTAAGGCTAGAAGATTTGTTGCAGAAACTATAGGGTCTGGATACATCTATGCAGCGCTATTTACAATTATTCTAGTTGTAATGATCTATGGATTTATTCAGTTTAAGAAAGAGATTCTGATTGTTGTACCTAATTATGGAAAGATTCCAGTTAAAATAAAAGAGAGTGAAACTCAGGTACAACAACAGGCAGTCTACCTCCCTCCTAAAGTTGCTGAAGAAGTTCCTGAAGATGTTCGTGAAACAATAGTGAGGGGGACAAAATGCAAGAAATGTGGAGCAAAACTACTCAAAAGATATAGATTTTGTCCAGATTGTGGTGTGAAGTTCCAAGAAGAAGCAACTAAAGCTCTACCTAAAGCAACTTACTGTGTAATGTGTGGAGAAAAATTGTCAGAGAAATATAGATTCTGTCCAACGTGTGGATCCATGTTAGAATAGTATCATTATTTGCAAAATCATGTAATAGTAAAACTACTGAATACCAACAAGTTGTCTTTCTAGATTGATTGTCCAATCTAAAATGATAATCAGTTAATTTTTTTTGAATCTTGAATAATAACAATTTGGCATGTCATTGGTAATTTGTAAACATTTGAATCTTTCAACACTAAAACTTATTAGATAAAAAAAGCAGAAACTTTTTAACATGAATAGCATGGTGATATTATGTCTTTAGAAAACACAATTCAAGTTCAACCAGTAAAACTTACTCAAAAATTTGGAAGATATACCAAAGGATTGATGATCAGTGTAGCTATTATCCTATTTGCTTCAATTCTGGCTATTATAGGTATTATGCACGAAATTGACATAATAATGACTGTTGGCTTTGTTATTGTAGGATTAAGTAGCATTATATTTTTAGTATTCTTTATTCTCTACCTAAGTAGCAACAAAAGACTAGGTAGAACAAATGAGATATATTTAAAAACAACAAATAGAATTTTTATTTCATTCTTCTATGGTTTCCTCTTTGGTGTTGCGGGAGCCGCAAACTCATATTCTGACATTTATTATTTTGATTCACAATATTTCCTTTCACGTTTGTTTGGTATAATCTCTCTGATTTTCTTTGGTTTTGCATTTATCCAAATCAATAGGTTGTTTAACAAGTTTGTTCAAAACAAAATATATTCAAGTGAGGAGAAAAAGAGAAAAGCAGTACCAATAATTGTTGGAAGCATACTGTTAGTTATCTTAATTGATAGTGTACTAAGGCCCATAATATATGCAGTATTCATTGGAAAAGGACAGTCCAACAATTGGATTTACAACAACTTCAACATTCCTCTAAACTACACAGTATTAGGAGTAATATTCGTATTAATGTCATTACTCTTTTATTATCTTTATTTACTCGGTAGTGATTGGCCAAAAATAGATGATGAATTAAATGAACAATACTTCAAAATGGGAGGAAAAACCTTCAATGATCAATTCAAATCTAATATCCTCTATATTTCAACAATGTTCATGGTTTCAACTTTTCTTTCATTAATCTACGTGGTTTATTATTTCATTGATTTTCTAAGAGGTGAAGACATTACTGAATTAATCTGGTCAATTGGAATATTTGTTGGTTTTACAATTATAATGTTAGTTGTTTTCATCATTCGAATAGCCCTTAACTATAATAAAATAGCTCAGCTTCATTCTAAAACTTCTAACTATGGAATCTTTACAGTTATTTCATTATCATTTAGTCCATTCTTACTTATTGCTGGACTCTTTTCTAATGTTGAATTTGACATCAATTCAGATCTTTACCTGATTGCTAGAATTTTGCTTCTTATTGGGATGAGTTTGTTCGTAGTAGGAGCTTATTTCAACTATGCAATTCTAAAAAATCTTAAACTAAACAAAAAAGAATTCGAAGTAAACAAAAAAGATTCAATTCTACCATATGCAAGTCTTGCAATATTTATAATATTACTAATAGACACAATAGTAAGGGAAGTAATTTGGCTTACATTATATGATCAAACCTATATTCAATTACAGGTATTTAGAAGAGAATTTCTTTGGTTAGGTTATGTTTTTGGTTCGTTATTCTTTCTAGCTGTTGTCCCCACAATTTATGGTATTGTAACTACAAGTAGAGAATTTCTCAGAGTGATACCAAGTTATGGAAAGATACCTTTGAGATTAAGAAAATCAAAAGTAGCAGAACAAATCCAATTCTATAAGCCTGAACAAGAACAAATAGCAGTAACAGCAATAACAGTTCCTGAAAAGGAAGTTTTAATTACGTCTTGCAACAATTGTGGAAAGGATTTACTAGGAAGATTCAATTTTTGCGCTCATTGTGGAGAAAAAAAGAATAAAAAGCTTATAACCTGTAAAAACTGCGGAGAAGTTCTAGAAAAACAATTTGTCTTCTGTCCATTATGTGGAGTAAAAAAGTAAATAAGAAGATCTCCCTTTTCTTTTTTCATTTTTTACAAAATTAGTGTTCTTA
>JAGLOH010000217.1 GCA_023139025.1 Candidatus Heimdallarchaeota archaeon
CGCTCTACCTTTCATAATTCTTCAGTATCCTTTCGGTAGATTAAGTGATAAAGTGGGAAGGTATAAGCTTCTAATCTATGGGAGTATTGGTTACGGAATTATATTAAGTCTTATTGGTTTAGTAGGGACTAGAAACTATGTTTTACTGTTAGTTGTACTTTTCATTTTAGGCACTTTATCTGGCATTACTACCTCTCCAAACATGGCTTTAGTTGGTGACTATGTTGGAGAAGAAAATCGTGCTACAGGAATGGGATTCTTTAACTTTGCAGGAAATCTAGGAATTGTATTAGGTCCAGTTATTGGAGGAGCTTTACTTCTATCCCTGGATTATGTTTACACATTCCTAATTATGGGGATCGTGGAATTTATTGGAATAAGTATATTAGTTATCTGGATGATATTTAAGAAACAGAAATTAATTTAAGTTAATAGGGCATCTATCAGAACACTTTCTCCAGATGAAACTGTTCAGAAAGTAGTGTATATTGATTCGTCAAGACAACATGAGAAATGATATCATTATTTTCAGTTAATCCAATGATTATTTTGTAAGAATTAGAGAAGAACAATACTTCTTATCATATCTGCACAATCTTCGATTAAATCAGAAGCTTCTTCTAAATCCTTTATTGCGTGATCAAGTATAATCAAAGAACCAGCTGGTACTGATTCTGTTGAAAAAGCTATTTCATATTTCAATTCTCCATACGTTACATCAATAGCTGACTCGATTTTGTCAACTTTAGTAATTATTTCTAGCAGTTCAGAATGTTCAACTTTGAACATTGAATCATAAACTTCAATGAATCTTTCCATTTCCTCAACAAGCATATCGAAAATAGAACCAATCAGTTTGTTGATTCCTTCAGGAAATTCACGATTTATTAGAAGCAGAAGGTTCTTAACCCCTCGCTTTGCACTCCCTGCAGCTTTATCTGCTGTTCTTACAAAACTCATCAAATCTGATCTGACATAATCAGGTGTCTCTCCTTCTGTTAGCATACTCACAATTTCTGCCTCTACACCATCAGCTGTTCTTTCCTCTTGATAAATTATATCAAACATATTCTTAGCTGCAGTTTCATCTTTTTCTTTCCAAAAAACATAGAAATCTTTGGATTTGGTTATACAACTATTGACATGAATTAGATGGTCTCTAATTCTATCGAGAACTCGAGAAGATCGCCTTCTACTTAACCACTGTTTTAGTTCATTAGTGTTCATTTTTTTACACCTCTTATAACCGAAGAATCATCAATGCTAAATATGGTAGTAGAATTAATAACTCTATCTGATTTCTTCTTATTTTTCATTTTCTTCCTTCTCCTTCTTGGGAAATATTCTATAATCATCCTTATCCGTAGCAACCAACACTTTGCTATTTTTTCGTAAGGGAATTTCTTTACCTATCAAATCTTTAGCCTTAAAGATTGTTCCAAAAATTGAAATGTGTAATTCATTAAATTCCCCAACACATCTTACATCTAGAAGTGTAGCTTCAAAGATATTATGATAATTAAGATTCTTCTTTTCTTTTTGTGGAAACACATCTATTAACTCACTTGGAATCAAAGCTATAGCTTCTTCACCCTTCTTTAAATCAGTAACTATGTTAATTCTTGATCCATCAGATAGAACAAGGAATTTTTCTCCTTTGGAAACAGCAATCTTTCCTTCAATAGTAGAACTTTCTCCGAGGAATTCAGCAACATAGAGAGAGTTAGGATGATTGTAAACCTCTTCAGGAGTACCGATTTGAACTATCTTTCCATTCTTAAAAATAGCTATTTTGTCCGCGACTCGCATAGCTTCCTGAGTATCATGAGTTGCATGAATACAAGTAATTCCAAGATCCTTAACTAATTTGCGTAATTCAACTTGAAGTATTTCTCTAATTTTCGCATCCAAAGCTCTGAGAGGGTCATCCATGACAAGAATATGAGCATCTGAAACAATAGCTCTTGCTAGTGCGACACGTTGTTTTTGCCCACCACTTATCTCATCTGGAAAATTGGATTCCTTTCCTGATATATTCAACAGAGCTAATAATTCCCTAGAAACTTTTCTTGACACAATCAAATCAAGATCTTTGACAATAGGTCCAAATAGAACATTAGACTCAACCGTCATTCGTGGAAATAAATTATATTCCTCAAATACAAAACCAACATTTCTATCTTCAGCTGGAATGTGAGAAACATCCTCATCATCAAAGAGAATAGAACCTCTTGAAGGAGTAAACAAACCAGCTAGAAGATACATCGTAGTCGTTTTTCCAGAACCAGTTGGACCAAGAACAGCTAAATATTCTCCATCATCTATTGAAAGATTAATATCTTCAACTCCTCTTCTCTCTTCATAATATTTTGTTGCTTCTTTCAATTCTACTTTAACCATTCTTATCACATCTCCAGTGCAGAAGTTATACCTTCTTTAGGATAATCAAAACATCTTGTTATTGAAGGCTCGATGTTAACTCTAACGTTTTCATTTTCTTTGAAATGAATAGGGTGTTTTGCATGTATTTTTGCTTCTATAATTTGTTGATTCTCTAATTTGATTCTTACTCGTCTTAATAAACCAAGAAACTGATCTTCTATGACTATACCAGGCAGCGAATTAGATAGATCCTTAGTCGAAATTTGTTCCACTTGGAAAAATTCTCTTCTTACAGCTACTGCTGCTCTTTTTCCTTTTTCTACTCCCATATTTTTGACTTTGATAATAGATTGACCAATCCTCACTTCAGCTTCTTTTTTGGTATCATCAATAACTACTCCCTCAAGGAAATCTGATTCACCAACAAAAAATGAGGTAAATAGATGATTTGGGTGGTAGATCAAGTCAGTAGGTGTTCCTAATTGAATAAGTCTTCCTTTATTCATTACAGCTACTCTGTCACTAATTGTGAGAGCTTCTGCTTGATCGTGAGTCACATGAATAGCAGTTAGTTTTTCCCTTTTAACTAAATCTCGTAGAAATAGTTGGAATTCCCCTCTTATCTTTTGGTCTAGAGCACCTAAGGGTTCATCTAACAGAAGAACTTTTGCTTCAGAAGCTAGAACTCTCGCTAGTGCTGTTTTTTGCCAATCTGGAGCAGAAAGAGAATCAGGATATAGTTCTGCTTTATCCCCTAATTGAACCGATTTGAGAGCTGTTTCAACTAAAGATTCTATTTCCTTTTTACTTCTCCCTCGTACTGTTGGTCCATAAGCAATGTTTTCTCTAACAGTCATATGTGGGAATATTGCAAAATGTTGGAAAACAAATCCAATGTTTCTATCTTGAATTCGAACATTTTCCATTGGTTGACCATTAAAGAAAATCTGACCCTTTGTAGGTAAGATTGTTCCTGCAAGTAATCGTAAAGCTGTTGTTTTTCCACAACCAGAAGGACCTATCAATGAGACGTATTCTCCATCTTCTATGATGAAACTTAGATCCTTAACAGCTTCTACACTTTTTCCAAATATCTTCGTAACATCTTCGAATCTAATCTCACTCATTTTTGACCCTCCTTGTTATTCTTCTTAGCAAGAGCAACATTGCAAATGAAATGATTATTAGTATTGTAGCTGCAAATGCTGCAGCTGGAAAAGTTGATGCCTCGAAGAAATCAACTAGTAAAACGGGTATTGTTCTCTCTGTTCCCATTGTAATTATTGTTGCTCCAGTTTCACTCATTGATCTTGTGAAAGTCATTATAGCTGCTGCTATTAATCCACTCTTGAGGAAAGGCAACGTTACTTTTCGGAATGCGGTGAATTTTGATGCTCCAAAAGCCGTAGCTGCTTCATCATACATCGTAGGAATAGCATCAAATGAGCCAATTAGTGGTCTTACACAATATGAATAAGAGAAGGAAACATGTGCAATTATAACCATGAGAAATCCTGGTGACAGTAAATGCATACCATTTGATCCCCATAAGAAGAAAATACTAAAACCTAGAGCTGAACTTGGGATTACCAAGGGTATGTCAATCAATAAATCTAGAAAACCCTTCATTTTTTTCTTCTTCATTTTGGATACCATGAGAGCCATAGGAGTAGCAATAACTAGATTAATCAAAGTAACAATGAGTGCTATCTCCAGAGACGTGCCTAAAGCACGCATAATTTCACTAATTTTCTGATCAGGAGCTTGAAACACTTGATAAATCATCCCTGCCGTCGGGTCTCCAGAAAATGGAGATTTACCCCACCATTGGAACAAATAG
>JAGLOH010000218.1 GCA_023139025.1 Candidatus Heimdallarchaeota archaeon
AGTTTATAAGTCTCTTGCATACCAAGAGCAAAATGACGAGGTTTTGGTTTTTTAGCTAGTTTTGCTTTCTCAACCAGCATATTATTTGCACCTTCTGCAATAATTACTAGTTTCGCTTTGAGAACCTCCTCTCCTGATTTTACACCAACAATTTGTTTATCATTCCACACTAAGTCTTCTACCATCGTATCTGGTAATATCATAGCCCCAGCTTCTTCTGCTTTGTCGGCTAACCATCTATCAAACTTAGGTCTTATAACTGTCACACCATTGTAAGGAACTTGATTGAAATTCCTTAGATCTGCATCAATTGTAACACTTTTAGACTCAGAAAGTAGAGTTATTTTCTTGGTTGTAAGATATCTTTCAAATGAATTCTCATCTTCCCAGTAATTTGGGATTAATTCATTCAGAATAGGACCATATAAAGCTGCACCACTAACATTTTTTGCACCAGAATATTGTCCTCTTTCTAAAACAACAGTTTCGATTCCAGCTTTAGCAAGTGTTAAAGCTGCTGAAATACCAGCAGGTCCTGCACCAACTATAGCTACATCAAAATCAAATTCTTCTGACATTATGGTTTGATTTCAAAGTGTTTATTTATAAATTATGCTACTTGTCAAATTCGTACTATTCAGACGAATTTAAGCCATATCCCCAATTTCCATTTTCATCATAGTTGAAGGATTTGAACATACCACAAGCATTCCAGATATCATCAAACCAAGTTTGAATTAAACGGGGAATATCTTCTGTTTCTGCATAATCTTCTATGTAAATCTCATCTAGTTTTATTACATTTTCTTGTATTGGTGTTGGAATGGCTCCCAGTATTTCTCTATTCAATTTCATTAAACTTCCTTCAACACCAACAAGAGAAAGAAACATACTAAAAGGAGGTTTAACATTTATTCGTTTGAAAACTTCTACATAATCAGGAATTGCTGTAATTATTTCCTTCTCGAAATCTATACTAGGAATCTCTTTTTTCTCAACAATTGGTTTGAGTAGACTCCCTTCTACAGCTTCTATTATCCCTCTTCGATATAAATGAGCATAAGATCTTGCTCCTCCTGATAAGTCAGTGGTATATGTAAGAAAACCGTCGAATGTGTGGCTCATTTCCATCCCTATATATTTGATAGGTTTCAGATACTTTGGATTTCGTGAGATAATTTCAATATTGTAGTTTTTATCGATAGTTGAAGATTCTTCTGCGATAAGATGTAATACTATCTTTGCTGTATCAGGAATTTTAATAGGAGCTCTATTGTTTTTCAGTTCATTTATTCGTTCATTTCTGAATAAGCTTTTCACGATAATAACCACTCGATTTTTTATTTAAAGTTTGTTTAAAAAAGAAAAAAGGATTATCCTTGAAGCTTTTGCTTAAGGATAGGAAGGATTACATGAAGATCTCCAACAATACCATAATCAGCAAAGTTAAAGATTGCAGCTCCTTCATCTGTGTTTATTGCTATCAGTGTTTTTGCTTTGATACCACTCACATGTTGTGGGGCTCCACTTATACCTGCAGCAATATAGATATCTGGTGAAACTGATTGTCCTGTTTGACCAATCTCATATGTTTCTTCGATCCAATGAACATCTGTACACGCTCGAGTAGCTCCTATTTCACCACCCAAAATCTCAGCAAGTTCTCTAATAATCTGGAATTGTTCCTTTCCACCAACTCCTCTTCCACCTGCAACTATAATCTTTGCGTCTTTCAAATTAACAGTTCTCTCAGCTTTCTTGATTTCAATATGTTTTACAAGCATATCTTCTTCACTAAAAGTAACATCAAATGATTCAACATTTGGTGAACCACCATCTGGATTTTCATTCACAAAGAACGCACCTGCTCTAGAAGTTGCGAACTTAATAGCACCTTCAATTCTGTTAACTTTCATTGCTTGATCATCTCTAACTGGAGTATGGAAGTGTAGTTCATCACCAACTATTGAAATATCATTGATACGTTGAGCACATGAAACTCCATGATGAACTGCAAGTCTTGGAATTAAATCCTCTCCATATACTGTTCCTGCAGCAATAACTAACATAGGTTCAGTTTTTTCAATAACCTCTAGCATTGCTTTAACATAAGGTCTACTGAGATAGACTTCTAGTTCAGGAGCTTTTACAGATACAACTCTTGAAGCACCATGCTTTCCAAGTTCAGTTATCCATTCATCTTTAATCTGATGACCGAATAAGGCAACTATAATTTCACTGATTCCAGAAATCTCTGTTAATTTGTTTAAGACTCCAAGAGTGTTTTCCTCGATAACATCTTCTCTAATTTGACCAAAAACTAATGTTTTCACCATAATCACGCTCCTAGTTTTACCTCATCTTCTTTCAGCTTCGCTAGAAGATTTTCAACTTTTTCCTCAGGTTCACCTTCTTTGATTATGTAACTTTCTTTCTCAAGAACAATGTTAGAGAATGAAACTTCAATTAAAGAAGTTGCTTCTTTTCCAACAACACTTGAACTAAGGCCTAAATCAGCAGCAGTCCATTTTGGAATTTCAGCTCTTTTAGCAGTTAGAATTCCTCTCATGGATGTATATCTTGGAGTAAAATATTGACTATCACTACAACTAATAACTCCTTTACTAGGCATAGCGACAATCTTTCTGCCACCTTCTAGAACATGTCCAACTTTATAACCTGAGTCTATAACTTCAAGTTCTTCGGCATAGAGAACACTTGGTAAGCCAAGTTTCTCAGATAACATTGCTCCAATTGCATAGGAACCTGTTGATTGTTCTTCAACTCCAAGAAAGACTAAATCAAATTCTCCTATTTTTCCTAAAGCTTCAACATATACTTTAGCTAACAGAAGAGGGTCATCAGTGTAGATGTTTTCATCTGCTATCTCAATAGCATCAGTACAACCCATTGCTATAGCTTCTCTCAATGCTTTGTTGGGTTTTAAACCTCTCACACACACAGCTGTAACTTCTGCTCCAAGCTGATCTTTAAGCTTTAGAGCTCCTTCTAGAGCGTTTTTGCTTGAAGGGTTAATGACTAAATCATCTTCACTAACGCGTGTGGAATCAAAATAATCCACTCCTTGAAGCTTGACCTGTGTGCTTACTATTTGTTCTATAAACACAATAATCTTCATAATATTCAACAAAATTGAATAAAGATGTTAAATAAATATTACTACATATCAAATATTCGTAGATAGGGGAAAAAGGTTTATTTCAAAGAGAAAATCTTAAGAAAATGTAAAACCTCAATAAATTTGAGATACCATGGCTATTGACAGAAAAAAAGTCATCGAAACCCAAATAGAACTTAGTAATCTAATAGGATGTCCTGGGCATGAAGTTGAGGTAACTGACTACATTCTAGTGAAATTAGAAAAATTAGCTGTAGATAAAGCCTGGATTGATCCTCTAGGAAATGTATTAGCAATCAAAGAAGGTTCTGACCCCAATGGATTAAGAATAATGCTTGATGCGCATGTTGATGAAGTAGGATTTATGATTTCACATATTGATGATCACGGATATATCACTATTGAAACACTTGGAGGAATTGATAAACGCTTGATGTTAGGAGCTTTAATTCAATTTCACACTACAGAAAGAAAAAGAATCATCGGAGTGGTTGGAACATCTCCACCTCATATCACCAAACTAGAAGATAGAGATAAGGTACCCCCTATAAATGAAATGTTTGTTGATATTGGTTGTAAATCATATCAAGAAGTAAGAGATATGGATTTGGATATAGGTTCAGTAGGAACATTTTACACTGAATGTAAACAACTAAATGACAATGTTCTACTTGGAAAAGCATTTGATGATCGAACAGCATGTAATGTTTTGTTACAAGTACTGGAACAACTAAAGGATATTGAAATCCCAAATACACTTATGATTACTTTTGCAGTACAAGAAGAAGTGGGGTGTAGGGGTGCTACAGTCGCAGGTTTCACTTTGGAACCAAGTATTGCTTTAGCTCTTGAGAATACAATCGCTAGTGATGTTCCTGGTGTTCCTCCTGCAAAAATGATCACAAAACTAGGAAACGGACCTGCTGTAACTGCAGCAGATAGGTCATTAATTGTACCAAAAAAGATTCTTGACAGAATTAAAAAAGCTGCAGAAATGGATGAAATTGTGTGGCAATATAAAAAACCAATATATGGAGGAACAGATGCGGGTAGAATCTCTTTAACAAG
>JAGLOH010000219.1 GCA_023139025.1 Candidatus Heimdallarchaeota archaeon
CTCTTTTTCTTCCATCTCTCTCAATTTCTATAATTCTTTTATTTTCATTTAAGCTTTCTGTAGCAAATATGCCTTACCAATGTGAAAGTAAATATTTCATCACTTTCAGAGTTCTTCTTCCACTTAACAAAAAAATTATTTGAAAGTAATGCTTTTTTCTCGTAACTAGTTATTCTGCACTTGACTCAGCATTAAGATATAATGCTAGATCCTATAGTTCTTAGGTAAATTTATTGCGTAATGGAATGGTTTAAGAAGTTGTTTGAAACGCGGAAAATAATGAGCTCAGAAGCTGCATTTCAAAGCAAAGAACTTTCAGATAAACTAATTCTCAAAATTCGTGAATTAATGAAACAACTAAATAGAGAGATCCATATTCAACATGTATGCGGAACACATGAATATGCAATAATGAAACATGGTTTAAGGTCACTATTACCCGAAAATCTAGTTGTTTCAGCTGGCGTTGGCTGTCCCGTTTGTGTCTCTAGTGCTCAAGATGTTGACGAAGTTCTGTGGATTGCTGATAATCACAATGTGATAATTACTACTTTTGGTGATATGATGCGTGTCCCTAGTTCTAAGGAGTCTCTCTATCAAGCTCAAGGAAGGGGTGTTGACGTTCGCATTGTTTATGGTGTATCTGATGCTATCAAACTTGCAGAACAAACTCCTGATAGAGATGTTCTTTTCTTTAGTGTTGGTTTTGAAACTACTTCTTGTGTTACAGCTGCTGAAGTTATTCGTACCACTCTTCCCAATTTCAGTATCTACTCTTCTCACAAGCTTGTGCCCCCAGCAATGGAACTTTTGCTGCAAAGAGATGATTTGGAATTTCAAGGATTTTTAGCTCCGGGTCATGTTTCTACAATTATTGGTGCTAAGCCTTATGATTTCATTCCTGAAAAATACAATTTTCCTGTAGCAGTTGCTGGTTTTGAACCAGTTGATATTCTTGTAGGTATTTATGCCCTGCTAAAACAATTCAATGAAAACACCTCAAGAGTCGATAATATGTACAAACGTTACGTTAGATACGAAGGTAATGTTACAGCTCTCAAAACAATGGAAGAAGCTTATGTTGTTTCAGATGCAAGGTGGAGAGGTTTGGGTGTTTGGCCAGATACAGGCCAAGAGATAGCTGACAAGTACAGTCATATTGATGCTAAGAAAAAATATGAAATCCCTGAGCTTGATGTTACAGATCTTCATATTGGTTGTATTTGTGATGAAATTCTGGTTGGAAAATCTAAACCACATAAATGTAAATTATTTAACAAAGCTTGTAGACCTGATCATCCAATTGGAGCATGTATGGTCAGTCATGAAGGTACATGTAATGTTGCAGCTACTTACGAAGAGATAATTTGGGAAGATTAGTTGCTAGATGAAAACAGTTAATTAATGAAGTAAAAATGATGATGTGAGACTTATGTGTTTGGCAATTCCTGGATTGGTCTGTGAAATACTGAATGACAAGAGAGTAATGGTTGACATTACTGGTGTTAGACGCGAAGCTGATACTACTCTTCTTGAAGAATCTCTAGATATAGGTGATTATGTTTTAGTTCACACAGGTTTTATAATTCAGAAGCTAGACCCAGAACAAGCTAAGGAAGATTTGAAGCTCTGGGATGAGATACTCAGTAGCTGATTTTTCTAAGTATCCTCAAAGGAATAACGAATAAGTTAAATAGATTATTACTATTATTTTTTATTAGTATGGTGCTCAGAAATAATGATGCTAACGCCCTAATTTTGAGAAATTTCATAGACTTTTCCAATAAAACAAATCAGTTCTTTTTAACAAATCTAATGCGATCTATCCCTGACATTTTTGATGACCATGAATGCATGGGAGATGCTAAAAGTAAAGTTAGCGTTGTAGAAGGATTAAAGCTAGTTAAGCGAAGACACAAAATCAACAATATAGATATTTCATATATTATCATTTTATCTGTAAGAGGATATAAGTTTAGAAACATAACTGAAAGAGTTTTTCTCTGTGAAGAAGAAGCCATATTTCCATCTATTGAACATTTTCCACCAATAAAACCCAAGATGGCACATGACTTTGAAATTAAGACTGCAGTACTAAAAGAAATAATTGAGAGTCTTGAAAATGAGAGTGAAAACATAGCTCAAAACATAATTGAGTCAGTTCCAGAAATGTTAGAAAAATCCTATGGTGTTCGATATACAGGAAGATTTCTTTCGATTAATGAATGGATTGATCTCAAAGAAAAAGAAGGTGAGTGGGTTTCAGAGGACACTTTCAGAGTAGGAAATCAAAACTTGACACCAATTGTGTTTGGAAACCTTCTAGTTTTACAAGCTAGAGGATGGTATTTGCAGGAAATTCATGAAAAATTCAAAGGAAATGATTATCTCCTTATCAAAGCTTAATCATTTATTGAATCGTTATTTAGTGAAGTATTTGCTTATAACTTTCACATCTATGCAACACAACCTTTTTTTATGACTGATTCTTGATTAAACTAAAATGCGATGTGAGGATTTCTTATGAGTGATGTACTCAAAGAATTAGAAGGAATTTTAAATGTAACTTTACCTGGAAACCTTGTTGAAGAAGTGATAAAAGTTGAAGAAGGTCATTTTGATGTTATGAGTAACGTGACAAATGCCTTTGAGCTTATGAAAATACTGCGTGAAGATGCAGGCATATATCACCTATCAACAATATCAGGTGTTGAGAAAGATGATGAATTCAACGTTTGTTATCATATTCAACACAGAATAGAAGATGAATTTAAGGAAGTGCCGATAAATCTCATCATAACTAAAATCGACAAAAACAAACCAAAAACTCCAAGTATGATGGAATTTTTTGTTGCTGCTGATTATTATGAAAGAGAAATTTATGATTTTTATGGTATTTACTTTGAAAACCACCCATTCCTGCAAAGGTTAATCTTACCTGAAAGATGGCCAGATGATGTAAAACCAATGCGAAAAGAGTATGGTTGGGAACAGATCAAGGAAATTACAATGAAAATTACAAAAGAAGGTTTGGAGGAGGCAAAATAATGACAGAACAATACCGATCCAGATTTAGAACTTTAACTGATGGTAGCGATGCACCACCTGGAGCCGACCATCACATATTTATCGGACCACAACATCCCTGGGCAGAAGAACCAGCTCACTTTATTATCCATTTGAAAGGAGAAAGAGTGGTTGAAGCTGATATCAGAATAGGGTTCAATCTCAGAGGGATTGAAAAAGCCATGGAAAATAAAACATGGAGACAAAACACCATGTTAATACCTAGAGCTTGTGGTATTTGCAGCGCTGTTCATCAAAATGTTTATGTTCGATTAGTTGACAAACTTGCAGGTGTTGAGGATCAAATATCCGAAAGAGCAAGATTAATACGAATGTTCAGCTTAGAAGCAGAACGTATTCATTCACACATACTTTGGTATGGAATACTTGCTCATGATGCAGGATTTGATACAATGTTACACATTACATGGAGAGACCGTGAAATTATCATGGACATTGTAGAAGATTTTAGTGGAAATAGAGTCAATCCAGCTTTGATGCTTCCTGGTGGTGTAAAAAGAGACATTCCAAAAGAAAAAGCAGACAAAGCACAACCTATGTTAGACAAACTAATAAAACAAGTTGAATACCATAAGAAAGTATTCACTGAGGAAGCTTCAATTCGAAACCGTTTAGAAAATGTAGGTGTTTTAACTAAAGAGGATGCAAAGAAAGTAACTCCTGTTGGACCAACTGGAAGAGGTTCAGGATTGCCTTTTGATATAAGAAAATCATACCCATATGAATTATATGATAAAATTGATTGGAATTTGGTTTATTATAATGAAGGAGACATCTTTGCAACTACTTTGGTTAGGCTCGATGAAACTTTAGAATCTCTACAAATATGTAAACAGATTCTGGATCAACTTGAATCTACTCAAGGTGAACTATTAGTAAGAGTTAAACAAAGAATCCCAGAAGGAAGCTATTTTGCAAGAGGTGAAGCACCAAGAGGTGAAGATGTTCATTATGGTATAGCAAATGGTACAGATACACCAGAAAGATATAAAATAAGAGCACCATCTCTAGGCAATATTGACGCTACCCTTAAGAGGATGGATGGGGAATATGTGGCTGATATGCCAGTAATTCTGAGAAGCTACGATCCATGTTTCTCCTGTACAAACAGAGTTATGA